>JANNKF010000260.1:0-7947 GCA_031396165.1 Bacteroidales bacterium
GGGGTGGACGCCCGGACAGGTTCGGTTACTTTCGGACAGGGAGAAAGAGTCTCGGTTCTGAAGCAGGATCACTTCGAGTATGACGAATGTTCAGTTCTTGATACTGTAATGATGGGTCATACAAAACTATGGGATATCAGAAAAGAAAAGGAGACACTCTATTCCAAGACAGATTTCTCTGATAAGGATGGTATAAGGGCGTCTGAACTGGAAGAGAAATTCAATGAGCTTGACGGATGGAACGCCGATAGTGATGCAGCAAGCCTGTTAAGCGGACTAGGCATTAAGGAGGATCAGCATTTTAAACTATTGAAAGAACTCACCGGAAAAGAAAAGGTAAAAGTGTTGCTGGCTCAGGCTTTGTTCGGTAAACCCGACAATCTTTTGCTCGACGAACCCACAAATGATCTTGACCTTGAAACGGTAAACTGGCTCGAGAATTATCTCTCGGAGTTCGAAAATACTGTTCTTGTTGTTTCGCACGACCGTCACTTCCTCGACTCGATCTGTACTCATATTATTGACATTGATTTCAGCCGTGTACAACAATTTTCAGGAAATTACAGCTTCTGGTATGAGTCCAGTCAGCTTGCTTTAAGACAGCAGCTTACCCAGAACAAAAAAGCTGAAGAGAAGAAAAAAGAGCTACAGGAGTTCATTGCACGTTTCAGGGCAAACGTGAAGAAATCAAAACAGACTACCAGCCGGAAAAAGATGATTGAAAAGCTGAATATTGAAGAGATAAAACCCTCTACCCGTAAATATCCCGGGATAATATTCACTCCGGGGAGAGAACCCGGGAATAGTATTCTTACTGTGAAGGGATTAACGGAAACTTATGAGGGAAAAACGTTATTCAAAGATCTCAACTTTACGGTCAATAAAAATGACAAAATTGTCTTTCTATCACGTGATTCCAGGGCAATGACGATCCTTTTTGAAATTTTAAAAGGTCATGAACAGCCCGATAAAGGGACATTCGAATGGGGACAGACAATTGTGAAGGCATATCTGCCATTGGAAAACGAGAAATTCTTTGAGAAGGACATTACCCTCGTTGACTGGCTCGCAAACTATTCCGAGGATACCAGTGAGCTCTATCTCAGAGGATTTCTGGGCAAGATGCTCTTCTCAGGAGAAGAGATCTACAAGAAAGTCAAGGTTCTCTCAGGAGGAGAACGGGTTCGCTGTATGATCTCAAGAATGATGATACGCAATGCCAATGTAATGCTTCTCGATAGTCCAACCAACCACCTTGATCTGGAATCTATCCAGGCCTTCAACAATACTCTTATAAAATTTAAGGGAAATATCCTGATGTCATCCCACGATCATGAATTTATTCAGACTGTATGTAACCGGGTTATTGAGATAGGTCCGAAAGGAATGATCGACAAACAGACTGAGTACGACGATTATATTTCGGATGACAATCTTCAGCTGAGAAGGAACAGTATCTATTAATCGGTTGTTGCCTCATTACTCTTAAATTCCAGTTGTATCTTGTTGTTTTTCTGTTGATTTAAACTAAATTTACTGAATAGAGTCAGTAATATTTTCATTTGAGATTATAGGTAACTTCAGAATTCAATAGTATGAGTACTGATAAATTCAGGAATAAATACCGTATTCCATCGGCACGAAAACCGGATTGGGATTACAGGTCACCAGCGATTTATTTTGTTACAATTTGTACCCAAGATCGTCTGTATTATTTCGGAAATGTCGAAAATGGTAAAATGATATTGTCAGAAACCGGACAAATTGCATCCAAACATTGGTTTGATATTCCCAACCATTTCCCGTTTATCGAATTAATAAATTTTGTTGTTATGCCCAACCACGTTCATGGATTGTTGCAAATACATGATAATAACTATAATATTCCGGTTGATACGTTGCATACGGTTGATATGTTGCATGGGGTTGATACGTTGCAATCGGATAATACGTTGCATGGGGATGATACGTTTCAATCGGATGATACGTTGCAATCGGATGATACGTTGCATGGGGTTGATACGTTGCAATCGATAGAGACGTTGCATGCAACGTCTCTACTACAACGTTTGGGTCAAAATTCGGAAATTTCCGACACCCCCGTCAATAACGAATCGATGGCCGAAATTTCCCCAAAACGTGGTTCATTATCATCGGTGTTGCGGTCGTATAAATCGGCGGTAACAAAATCTGCAAATGAAAACAAATTGGAATTTGGATGGCAACCACGGTTTCATGATCATATTGTAAAAAATGCTGACGAATTCCGAAAAATATTTGAATATATTTCGAAAAATCCTCATAATTGGGAGAAGAGTCGCAATTATTAGCACAAAATATATTTCCTGTAAATATTATTAGGTTTCATATGAAAGATAAATAGCTTTTATATGAAATTAATTTGTATTTGATATGAAGATCTGTATCTTTGATACATGATTTTCAATATTCAGCGGTTTTCAACACACGACGGAGATGGTATCCGCACAATAATCTTCTACAAAGGTTGTCCGCTGGTTTGTAAATGGTGCTGTAATCCTGAAAGTCAGACGTTCTCAGCCAGTCTGATGTATGACCGCCGGATTTGCAAAAACTTTGGAGATTGTCTTAAAACTGGGGACAGCGCAATTTCTTCCACTGAAACCGGACTGCATATTAACAGGACTTCAATCAAATACCCCGGGAAGTTCAGAGATATTTGTGCCTCCAGGGCCCTGATTGTTTCAGGTGAAGAGAAAAGTGTGGCCGAACTTCTGGTAGAAATAGAGAAGGATCTGCCCTTTTATGAACAAAGCGGAGGCGGGGTTACGCTTTCAGGGGGTGAACCGCTGTCGCAGGGTGCAGACCTCGATATGCTACTTTCAGAACTCAAAAGAAGGAGTATTAATGTGGCAATAGAGACTTCCCTTCACGTTGACTGGCCAATGATAGCAAGAAGCCTGAAGTTTACCGATACTTTCCTGGTAGATCTTAAGCATACCGATTCGGAAAAATTCAAACTTTTTACCGGTGGCAATGCAGATCTGGTACTTACCAATCTTGTGAAACTGGCTGAACAGAATAAAAATCTTATAATCAGGGTTCCTGTTATTCCCGGTTTTAATCATTCTGATAAGGAAATTAAAGGAATAATTGATTTTACGGTCTCATTGAAAACAGTTAAGGAGATTCATTTTCTGCCATTTCATAACTTTGGAAATGAAAAATACAAGATGCTTGGAATGGAATATACTTTTTCCGGAATAAAAGAGACGTTGCATGCAACGTCTCTTAAGGGATACGAGGATTATGCAAAGTCAGTTGGCCTGGTAACAAAGATAGGAGGTTGAAATGTTGCAAGTTGTAAAATCACAAGAGGTCTCCGAAAGGATCTCGGGTTTAAGAGAAAGAATACTAAGGATCAAGCCTTCCGTGTGCACCGAACGTGCCAGGTTTTATACTGAGGCTTATTCTGAGAATGAAGATAAGCCTGTTATAATAAGAAGGGCAATTGCTCTCGAAAAAACTCTTAAAAGGATGACTATATTCATCGATGATGGTGAACTAATAGTTGGGAATCAGTCGTCACAAAACAAGGCAGCACCAATATTTCCTGAATATGCCGTCGATTGGCTTCCTGAGGAAATGGATGGCCTTGATCAGCGACCGGGAGATGCATTCTTCATTACAGAAAAACATAAAAAAGAGCTTGTTGAAATTGCTTCATGGTGGAAAGGTAAGGTTCTCTACGACAAGGGGCGTGCACTTATGTCGCAGGAATTAAAGGACATCCACGATGCATCTATTATAAAGGCTACCGGAAACCTAACCTCAGGCGACGCACACATCGCAGTTGACTTTTATAAAATCCTGTCAGTCGGAATTAATGGCTACCTTGAAGAAATAGGACATTATCACAAAAAGGTAAAATTATCAGATCAGGACGGCATCAGAAAAGATCAGTTTTATAAGGCATTGACAATAAGCATAAAAGCATTTCAGTCATTTATTCTGAGATTTCAGGAACTGGCACTTGCTCAGAGTAAATCTGAAAAAGATATTGCGAGAAGAGAAGAGCTTCTGACTATCAGCAACAATTGCAGGGTTATTGCTGAAAGGCCTCCGCTGAATTTTTACCAGGCTTTGCAGCTTGTGTGGTTTGTCCAGCTGGTACTTCAGATCGAAAGCAATGGACATTCAGTTTCACTTGGCAGGCTCGACCAGTACCTTTATCCGTTTTATAAAAAAGATTCTCTTTCCGGTAAAATTTCTGATGAATTTGTCTCGGAATTGCTCGAAAATACCTGGATCAAACTTCTTACAATCAATAAGATCCGGCCATGGTCGCATACACGTTTTTCTGCAGGAGGACCTCTTTATCAGAATGTTACAATCGGCGGACAGACAACAGATGGTAGGGATGCAGTTAACGAACTGAGCTTTCTAATCCTCAGTTCCGTTGGCAAAATGAAACTTACGCAGCCAAATCTTTCAGTGAGATTTCATAAAAACATAAACGATTCATTTCTGAACGAATGCATCAGTGTTATAGGAAAAGGATTTGGGATGCCTGCATTTAATAATGATGAAATCGTCATTCCTGAACTTATTAAATTAGGCATTGAAAAGGATGATGCATATAACTACTCGGCAATCGGATGCATTGAGATAGCCGTTCCGGGAAAATGGGGTTACCGGTGCACCGGTATGAGCTTCCTGAATATGATGAGGGTGCTTCTGGCTTCAATGTACAATGGTCTCGATAAATATTCGGGTAAGACCTTTCATAAGGGAAACGGTAATTTTGTAGATTTCGAAACATTCGATGAGCTGATGGATGCCTGGAAAAATCAAATCAGATTCTATGCTGAAAAAACAATTGAAATAGATACTGCAATCGACACTGCAATAGAAGAGCATGTGCCTGATATATTGTGTTCTGCATTTGTTGACAGTTGTATCAGCCGCGGCAAGACAATAAAGGAAGGTGGCTCAAAATATGACTTTGTCTCGGGCCTGCAGGTGGGTATAGCCAATCTCGGTAACTCTCTGGCTGCCATTAAGAAGCTGGTATTTGAAGAAAAGAAAATAACTCAGAAACATCTGATTGAAGCTATTGAATCAGATTTTGAAGGCAAGGAAGGGGAGAGGATCCGTTACATGCTTCTGAATTATGCTCCAAAATATGGTAACGATGATGACTATGTTGATTTACTGCTCAGAGATGCTTACCTCGATTTTATTGATGAACTTGAAAAATATCATACAACCCGTAATGGCAGGGGACCAATAGGTTGCAGGTACTATGCAGGCACCTCCAGCATATCGGCAAATGTCCCAAACGGATCTGTTGTCCCTGCCACGCCCGATGGCCGGAAAGCATATACTCCGGTAGCAGAAGGAAGTTCTCCATCATCAGGTACAGACCTTCTTGGACCAACAGCAGTCTTCAAGTCAGTATCCAAGCTGCCAACATCAAAAATAATGGGTGGAGTGCTGTTAAATCAGAAACTCACGCCAACCTCCCTGAGCAGTGATTCTGACAGGAATAAGCTGAAAGCAATGATCCATACATTTTTTACGGAACTTAAAGGTTGGCATGTTCAGTACAATATTGTTTCGCGCAAGACCCTCATGGCTGCCAGAAACAATCCGGAAAATTACCGCGACCTGATAGTCAGGGTAGCAGGTTACTGCGCCTTTTTCACTACTTTATCTCCTGACACACAGGATGATATCATTGCACGAACAGAACAATCACTATAATTCCTTTAGTATGAAAAAAGTTCTTTGTGGTGTCGATATCGGAGGAACAAAACTCTCCATAGCGCTGGTAACCACCGATGGAGAGATAATTGATAAATGTATCGATTGCGGACACGTTGATAAACCTGAGTGTGGCCTGGTTGACCAGGTAAAATACACGATTAATACCATGCTGAAAAAGAATTCCATGGTGGAGTCTGATCTGCTTGGCATTGGAATAGGGTGCGCCGGACATATACGTTTCAGGGATGGTGTGATAATAACTACTTCAAATCTAAAAGGTTACAAGAATTACCCTCTTCGTGATGCAGTTCAGACAGGCTTTAACGTTCCTGTTATTCTGGATAATGATGCCAATGCACAAGCCTTTGGTGAATTCAGATTTGGTGCAGGAAAAGGATTCAATGACATGGTTTTTCTGACAATCAGCACCGGTATTGGCGCAGGAATTATTATCAACAAAAAATTGTACAGGGGAGTAACAGGTACCGCGGGAGAATTTGGTCATACTATAATAGAACCTGACAGCGAGCTAATCTGTACCTGCGGGAACAGGGGCTGCCTGATGGCTGTTGCATGCGGTATGGCTTTGCCACATCTATATAAACAGAAGCTTGAGCAGGGTATGGCAACAACTCTTCAGCTAACTCCGGGTTTCGATTATAAAAAGGTTGATGGTAAATTACTTAAGTTGGGACTGGACATTGATGATCCCATGTCGAAGTCTATAATTCTTGATAGTGGCAGATATCTGGGGATCGGACTCTACAATATATTCCAGGCACTTAATCCGCCAATTATCATTCTCGGGGGAGGTCTGCTGAGCTGGGGAGACTTTTATCTCGACCAGATAAGAAAAACCTTTTTTGGACTGGCCCATGATATGATGTTTGATCCGGTTGAAATAAAAGTATCTGAAATTGGTCCCGATGCCGGTGTCATCGGTGCCGCCTCATTAGCTCTTGAACTATGCTGAACGAAAGACAAACCAAAATTCTTGCTCTTCTGAGCCTTAATGAGCTTACCTCTGTTAATGAGCTTGCCACAAAGTTGAATGTATCGTCTGTTACAATCAGGCAGGATCTGAACTTTCTTGAATCAGGCGGCTTATTGAAAAGAGTTCATGGGGGAGCTGTGCTTGAAAATGCAGAAGACCTTACCAACCGGCTGGGTTTCAACTATGAAAAGAAATTGAGGATTGCGCGTAAAGCAGCCTCTCTCGTGAAGGAGGGTGAAACAATTCTGATCGAGTCGGGCTCAACGAATGTCCTGCTGGCCAGGGAGTTGGTAAAGAAGAAGAATGTCACGCTTATAACAACAAATGTATTCATTGCAAGGCAGTTCAGGAACAATGAACCGGCGAATATCATTTTGCTTGGCGGGATGTATCAGCAAGGAAGTGAGAGTCTTGTAGGCAAAATTACGAAAGTGTGTCTCGACCAGATAAATTTCGACAAGGCATTTATAGGAATTGACGGATATACAAGTGAATCGGGCTTTACACTCCGCGACCTCTTCAGAGCTGAAATTTCAAGCTATATAATTAAAAAAACCTGTGAAGTAATAATTATTACCGATTCAAGCAAATTCGGAAAAACAGAATTGACAAATATCTGCTATCCTGTTGATATAAATCATATTGCAACAGATGACGAGTTGGGTAATCAATTTATTGAAGAATTTACAAAAGCCGGTATAGATCTGATCCTTGCATAAAAGGAATTCAATATCCAAAAATGAACCTCTAGTCTACCGGTATGTCAGCCCGATGGGCTTTGATTGTTGTTGCGTATATGTTCTCATTTACCATTGATTGATCGGCACATTTCCCTGGTTTGATTTTGTGATGTGTGAATGATGCAACTCTATTATTTAATTGTATAATAGCCTTCTATATTATTGTTCTCATCTTTGTGGTGTGATAATACTGTCACAAAAAATATTAAGACAATGATTCTCAAAAAAGCAATTCTGACCTTTATTTTAATTAGTGCAATGGTTATTTTCATGTCAAACACATATAATAATAATTCCAAAGAAAATAATCGTCAGAAAATCGAGAACGCATCAAGAAATAGAAATTGTAATCTTGTGAAAGGAGTAACATCAAATCCGGGAAATGGAACCGATAGTGTACTTATAAATAATAAGATTACTGTGACGTTTAATAGAAAGATGAATCCATCAACTATCGATAATACA
>JANNKF010000270.1:0-32853 GCA_031396165.1 Bacteroidales bacterium
CTGGTTACTGGTTACTGGTTACTGGTTACTGGTTACTGGTTACTGGTTACTGGTTACTGGTTACTGGTTACTGGTTACTGGGTACTGGTTTCACTGGTTTCTGGGTACTGAGTACAGGCCGAACACTTGATTACCTTGCAACAAGCAACCAGTACCTCGCACCCAGGATCATTTCAGAAAAACCTCAAGAACAATGATCTCAACCGGGGGCTTTGTAACAGGCAGCTGAAGATTCAGATTATTTGCCTCTTCACCGCTACCGGCACTATACCTTATTTCAGACGCATCATGAAGAAACTGGACATACTTAACCTTATCCGCTATACCTGAAAGAGATACCCGTCCCATCGGATATGCCAGAAGATGCACATAAAGCCTTCGTGTAACCGGATTATATGTTAAAAGAGTATTGTCAGGGGCTGTAAATCCTGCAGGTGCTTCAGTGCATCCATATATTGATCTGCTGTTAACTTTCATCCACTCTCCCATAGAGCCGAGACTACTCTGCGCCCTGAAATCGAATGTTCCCCTGGCAGTTGGTCCTACATTTAACAGGAGATTTCCGCCTTTGCTTACTGATTCAATGAGTAGTTCAAGTAACTGTGAAGGACTTTTCCATGTATATTCGTCGCGATAATATCCCCATGAACCCGAAAATGTCTGGCATGTCTCCCATGCAATTTTTTTACCATTCATCTCCGGCCATTTTGCTACTTTAACCTGTTCCGGTGTAGTGAAATCCCATCCTCCTTCAACATCCCTGAGGTCGAGCCTGTCGTCAACAATAATGCCGGGCTGAAGTTTCCGGGTTAATTTAAGAAGGTTTTCGGAATCCCAGTCAGCGTTGCCCTTGCCGTTTTGTCCGGGGAAGGAAAAATCGAACCATATGATGCTGATCTCGCCATAATTTGTAAGCAGTTCAGTTACCTGATTCTTCATATATTCCTGATACTTTTTCATATCCTTGCCAACATTCAGTTTTTCATATGCAGCATCATTCTCCTGTCTCTGAGGGTGTTGCCTGTCTATTGTATAATCAGGATGGTGCCAGTCAATAAGAGAGTAATAAAATCCTACTTTAAGTCCTTCGGCCCTGAAAGCATCAACATATTCCTTTATAATGTCCCTTCCAAATGGTGTGTTCGTAGCTTTATAGTCGGTATATTTTGAATCGAAGAGACAGAATCCTTCATGATGTTTGGCAGTAAGAACTACATATTTCATTCCGGCCTCCTTAGCCTGGCGTGCCCACTCTTTTGGGTTATAAAGATCTGGGTTGAAAAGATCAAAATATTTCTGATACTGTTCGTTAGTCATCCTTTCGCGGTTTTTCACCCACTCATGCCGGGCCGGTAAGGCATATAAACCCCAGTGAATAAACATGCCGAAACGTGCATCGGTCCACCATTTCATTCTCTGCGTTTTCTGAGCTTCTGTTTCCTTAGGGAGCTGTGCAACAGAGAATTGAGGGGTTAATAATGTTGTAAGTAACACAAGGACCGTAAAAATTATTTTAGTTTTCATACTGGTTGGTTTGGTTATGATTAAATATGTCTGTTATACAAGAGTCTTCTATTCAATATTTCAACTAATTCTTCGACATCTAATTTAGCTTGAATATTCTTATATCTCATTTAAATATTCCCTTATTTCTTATTCCGCAATTTCTATATGTTTCTTTTCCTTAAAGAAAAATATGAAACAGATCAGCACAACAACAGCAATATATGCCGGCACGAACCAGATATTCTTCCACTGATAAACCTGATTGTCTGAATAATATGTTGTTACAAATCCCGAAAACCAGGTTCCGATAAACATCCCGAGTCCGTAAGTAACAAAAGTAAAAAGTCCCTGGGCAGCATTTTTTATCCTCTCATTAGATTTCTTTTCGGTATACATATAACCTGTGACAAAAAAGAAATCATAACATACACCATGAAGAATAATTCCGGCATACAGCATCCAAATGTTGGAATCCATATTACCATAGGCAAAACAAAGATATCTGACGATCCAGGCTGTCATGCCGATCAACAGCATTTTTTTCACTCCTATCCTGTTAAAAAGAAACGGAATTGCCAGTATGAACAGTGCCTCCGACATCTGACCCATTACCATTTTGCCGGCTGTGTTCTCCATTCCCGACTGGTTAAGATAGAGGTTGGCGAAACCAAAGTAGAAAGAAAGAGGAATACATACAAAAATAGCGGCAATAAAAAAGATGAGGTATGACCTGTCCTTGAATAAAACGAGAGCGTCAATTCCAAGAATTGACTTTGCGGTTGTTGTTGTCTTTGCCAATGGAGGTGTATCGGGTAACATAAAACTGAAGACACCAAGGGCAAACGACACCAGGGCAGCCATATAGAATGTTAAAGGAGTCTTTTCGATACCAAGCAGGGCAATCATAAAACCGGCAATTACCCATCCTACCGTACCAAACACCCTCACAAGCGGAAATTGTTTTCCTGGGTCCTGCATCTGTCTGAATGCCACGCTGTTTGACAATGCAATTGTTGGCATATATGCTAACGAATAAAGAAGTATAACCCAGTAAAAAGGGGCATTGGCAGTCACCCTTGAGGCCAGTACCAGAAGAATGCCTCCGGCAATATGAAGCAGTCCCATCACCCTCTGTGCTGCAAAATACCTGTCTGCTATCATGCCGATAAAAAATGGTGATATCATAGTTGCAATGGCAAGTGCCGAGTAAGCTGCACCTATTTGTATACCTGTCGAGCCCAGGTATTGGGTCATGAAAGTCCCCATTGTTACATACCAGGAACCCCAGATGTAATACTGCAGAAACATCATCAGCGAAAGAATAATGGTGGTTTTCGTTTTCATAGTGTCAGTTTTACATCTATAAAAATACAAAAAGAGTTTGTAACTAATCAGTGCCTAGAGTTTGGAGTGCCTAGAGTGCCTAAAGTTAATAATAATAGAGTGAATCATTTGTTTTTATAAGCAGCGATGACACTTGATTCTTTAACTTTAGGCACTTTAAACTTTAGCTCACTTTAAGTACTGATTTAGTTACAAGAGTTTAAATATTATCTCGATACCACATGAAAACAACCCTGTTGCTTCTCATAGGTAGCCCAGCATTTCTTTTCCTGTCGGAGTTGCCAGATAACCTCTGCAAGAGCTTCTTTCATATACCACTTGTCACATTCAGTAACATAAAGTTTTCTGAATGAGAATCTTGCATATGATAGATCGAACGCATTACCATAAAGATGCGGGCTATTTTCCGACACATTCCCATTTGTCTTCCGAAGTCCTTTCAGTTTCTCAGTTGTCCGCGTCATTGAGGTCACATGAATCTTCGAACCCTTTAAACCATAATCTTCAATTTTTTCTCGCAGCCTCTCCCCAATCTCATCAAGAAGTCTTCTGCTGTCGCGGGTAAGATATGGATAACTATATGTCATATCATCAACCACATATGTAGTTCCGCTCCGCACTCTTAATAATTTTCGTGAAGATACCCGTTGTTCAATTTCTTTAGAACTTTTACAAACAACAATGCCCGTGATTTTGGCGTGTCCTGAATAGTCTACAACCCTGTCCCTTAACTTTTTGCTAAAGACTACCTGTTGATAATTCTTACACTTCACACTAAAGTAGGCACTCATCATTGACCTGTTCGACCTCGGTATAAAGATCAATCCGACAATAAAAAGTGATAAAATAGTAAGCCATACTTTGAGTCTGTACTCCTTCCGCAGCCTTACCCTTGGTATTCGCATCAGTCCGACAATTTTTCTGCTAAAGTATAGCATCGCGGGAACAAAACCGGTCAGAAAAATATGAGTTATTCACATTAACATCGAATATAATCAACAATACAATTCGCAAAAAACGGCTATTTTTGATTTTCATAATGAAAACCCTTTAAGATGAATCAGAAAAAAATTGTTGCAGGATTTATTGGAGCAGGAGGTATTGCCAGGGCTCATGCATTTGCACTCAATTCATTACGTTATTATTATAATGACTCACCTGAGATAAAAACTGAAGTTGTATGTTCGGCATCTGAAAAAAGCCGGAGACTCTTCGCAGATCAATTTGGGTTCAGTAAGGCTCTCTCTATTAACGAGTTTGTCAGGAATTACCAAATTGATACAGTATATATTCTTAGTCCCAACAAGTTCCACTTTGAACATCTTGAAGCGGTAATTAAGATGCCAAATGTAAAACGTATTTATATTGAAAAGCCTGTCTGTTCGACATTGGATGAAGAGGTCCGGATAGGACGGCTCGCGGCGAACCATTCAGACATTAAAATCCAGACCGGTTTCCAGTTTCATTTCATTCCTGCTATAAGGGAAGCAATGAAACTCTGGAGCTCAGGGAAATTAGGAAAACTGGTTCACTTCGACATAAAATATTACCATGGAGATTATCTTCAGAAAGAGTACCGCGATAAACGGACAAACAGACTAACACCTGCCCCGGATGGGGGCGCTATGGCAGATCTAGGCTCACATGCAATAAGCCTTGCAGTGGCCTTTTTTGGTACTGGTCTCAACATTTTCAGTGCAATTCAGTCTGGGAATTTCAAGGAGGTTCCAGCCGATTCTGATCTTTATAGTCTTATAACACTCTTCGATTCCAAAACAAAGGCGGCGGGTACGGTGGCTGCCAGCAGGATAAGCTCGGGAACCGGTGATCTTTTAAATCTCGAAATCTACGCTGAGAAAGGAAGTCTCAGGTTTTCTTCAAATACACCAGATTATTATGAGTACTATCTTGAAGATACCGGAACATGGAGCAGGATAATGACGGGAAGCAACTACAAACCGTTTACAAGCTTTCCTTCGGGGCATGTTCCTGCAGGATGGCTCCGTTCGATGATACATGCACACTATGAGTTCCTCTCCGGAGAGAAGGGTGAATCCTTTGTTCCGGATATCACTCACGGACTTGCAGTTCAGAGACTGGTAAGGGAAACTGCTGAGAATCTGATGAAGTTCAGAAAATCAAGAACATAAAGGAGATTATGTTGAAAAACAACACTTTGAAAAAAGGATCTGCATGCCGGAGTTAAAAAATACTACGAGCCAACATTATGAAACGAGCCCTGAAAAGAAAAGAATAAGGCTGGCTGTGGCGCTGGTATATTTTTGCATGGGACTCTGCTTCTCCTCCTGGGCCAGCAGGATCCCTGATATAAAGAGTGCTCTTCATCTGAATGATGCCATGCTTGGATCGATACTTTTTGCCTTGCCCTCAGGGCAGTTTCTTATGATGCCATTTTCCGGAAAACTTGTAACCAGATTCGGAAGTCACAGGATCATCCTTTTCGCCCTTCCGGTTTATACAGTTTGTCTGAGCAATATAGGCCTGGTAAAGGAGGGATGGCAGCTGGCAATTGCATTGTTTTTATACGGATTGGCAGGCAACCTGTGCAATATTTCCATTAACACACAAGGAGTTGCTGCCGAAAAACTGTACGAACGTCCAATAATGGCATCATTTCATGGAGGATGGAGCCTTGCCGGGTTTACCGGAGCACTCATCGGATTAATAATGATAAACCTGAAAGTGCTGCCATTCGTCCATTTCGTAACAGTAATAATAATAGTATTGATAATTGTCTGGATAAACTATCCTTTTCTTATTAAAGTGAAACCAGAAAAACAAAAGGATGGGATCAAGCGCAAATTCTTCAATAAGCCTGACGGCATACTGCTTCAGCTCGGGATAATCGGTTTCTGCAGTATGGCAAGTGAAGGAGCCATGTTCGACTGGAGTGGAATCTATTTCAAAGATGTTGTGAAAGCCCCGGCTTCGCTTATCATATTAGGATATACCTCTTTTATGATTATGATGGCAGCCGGGCGGTTTGTAGCTGATTATTTCATTTCCAGGATCGGGAGAAAAAAACTTCTTCAGATTTGTGGTATTATGATTTCAACAGGATTATTCACATCTGTTCTGTTTCCTTATCTTATTCCCTGCACAATTGCTTTCATGCTTGTCGGACTAGGTGTTTCGAGCATTGTGCCGACAGTATACAGTGCAGCCGGAAGACAAACCAGGGTGCCGGCAGGTATTGCATTGGCAACTGTCTCAAGTGTAAGTTTTCTTGGTTTTTTAATGGGACCTCCGGTTATAGGTTATATCTCGGAACTTGCAGGGCTGAGATATTCGTTTGCTGTAATCGGTATTTTTGGATTAGGTATTACCCTGTTGGTTTCGCGTATTAAAGCACTGCAGGATCCTGTAGTCGCCGGTAAAAACGCTGTTGTCTTCGATGAGGAAGTGGATAAACAAATAGTTTTGCCAAATTAAAAGAACTCTCTCATAAGGCAAATAAAAAAAATCACAAGGACAATAAAAATATTGACTTTGGTATAGAGTAAATAATTACGTTTTCCTTGGCTGGATAATCTTGGCAATCAGCCCAGTCCATCCGGTTTGATGAGAAGCGCCAAGTCCTTTACCTGTATCTCCGTTAAAGTATTCATAGAAAAGCATAAAATCTCTAAAATACGGATCATTAAACATAGTTTCATCGCCAAACACTGGTCTTCTATCGTTTTCGTCAGGAAGAAAGATAGAAATCAGTCGTTTGGCTAATTCCTCAGATACGGTTTTCAGAGAGGCAAAATTTCCGGATCCATAAGGACATTCAATTCTGAAATCATCACCATAATAGTGATGAAACCTCTGAAGCGATTCAATGATCAGGAAATTTACAGGAAACCAGATGGGGCCTCTCCAGTTTGAATTACCTCCAAACATATTCGTTTCGGATTCGGCAGGGGAATAACTTACGCTAAAATTCTCATCATCAAGAATGAAGGAGTAAGGATTGTCTTTATAATACTTCGACAGGGATCGTATTCCATAGAGAGAAAGAAATTCATTTTCATCGAGCAGGCGCTTAAGCAGCTTTTTCATCCTGCTTCCCCTCAAGAGCGACAGCAGTCTTCGTTCACCCACCCCTGGAACATCCCATCGTGAAACCAGTGATGCTAATTCCGGTTGATTATCGAGGAACCAATTCATCCTTTTTTCGAACTCAGGCATCTTCGCCATCAAATCAGGTTCCAGAACTTCAACAGCAAAAAGAGGAATAAGTCCGATCATGGATCGTATTTTTATTTTCACGGGATGTGCGTCAGAACTCTCAAGCACATCATAGTAAAAGCCATCTTCTTCATCCCACAGACTCAAACCGTCCATGCCTGATTTTGTCATAGCACCGGCTATATGAAGGAAATGCTCAAAGAACTTGGAGGCCATATCCTGGTAACTCGAATTTGTCTTTGCGAGTTCAAGACTTATCCGCATCATGTTTAAAGCAAACATTGCCATCCAGCTGGTTCCATCTGACTGGTTTAACCTTCCTCCTGATGCAAATTTTATGCTTCTGTCGAATAAACCAATATTATCCATTCCCAGGAAACCTCCCTGAAAAATATTTCTGCCTTCATCATCTTTTTTGTTGACCCACCAGGTGAAGTTAAGCAGCAATTTATGATAGACTCTTTCGAGGAACTGAACATCAGGATAGCCCTTAATCTTCTCATCTATCTTAAATACTCTCCAGGTAGCCCAGGCATGTACAGGAGGATTCACTTCACTGAAACTCCATTCATAAGCCGGAAGCTGCCCGTTTGGATGCATGTACCATTCCCTTGTAAGAAGAAGCAGTTGCTTTTTTGCAAAATCAGGATCGATAATAGCAAATGGAATAGTATGAAAAGCAAGATCCCAAACAGCGTACCATGGATATTCCCATTTATCAGGCATCGAAATAATATCTGAATTGTGGAGATGGAACCATTCAGAATTTCTTCCTTTTCTACGTTCATGAGGTGGTGGGCTTGTGCCCGTGTCTCCTTTTAGCCATTGTTGAACGTCGTAATAGTAGAACTGTTTTCCCCACAACATTCCTGCAAAAGCCTGCTTCTGAATTTTTTTCTCTTCATCACAGCATAGGTCCTTCTGAATTTCAGCGTAGAAATCTTCTGCCTCTTTTATCCTGTTATTGAATATTGCTTCTGCATCCTTTAAAGGATTTTTAGTCGCTCTGTTTGTCAGTCTGAAGATAAAACTTGCATTTCCTTCACCTGCCATTTTAAGTTTATAATGAAGGCCGGCTTTGGTCCCTTTCTGCTCGTTATTAATTGAATAAGGATCCTTATCAACTATAAAATCATTTATCCCATCCTTGAATGTCCCGTCGTTTCCGTTCATTCCATACAATTTGCCTGTATTGGTTTCATTCTCGCAAAACAACTTTTCCGGTGTCCCTTCGAAGTAGAGAAAGTAATTACCAAGCTCTTTATGATTTATTTGCAGAAATGAATCTTTTGTCCCATTGATGACAGGTTTATCCTTATTCCCCGACCATGACCACGTATTTCTGAACCATAGTTGGGGGATCAGGCTAAGTACGGCTTCGTTCCGGCTTCTGTTAAATATTGTAAACCTTGCAAGTATATCGTGAGTACCTTCCTTGGCATATTCAATAAAAATATCAAAATAGGCACTATTGTTAAAAACACCGGTATCAGTAATTTCAAATTCCGGCTGATTTTTGTTGCGGCTTCTGTTTAATTCAGTAAGCTCGTTATATGGAAACTCCCGTTGAGGGTATTTATAAAGGAACTTCATATATGAATGTGAGGGTGTATTATTCAGATAATAATACAATTCTTTAACATCCTCACCGTGGTTCCCTTCAAAATTATTCAATCCGAAAAAACGCTCTTTTATGATATAATCTTTACCATTCCAGAATGCCGGGGCAAAGCATAAAAACTGGTGGTTATCGCATATTCCTGCAATGCCTTCCTCACCCCATCTGTAAGCAAAACTACGGGCTTTATCATGAGTTATATAATTCCATGCATCCCCATTGCTGCTGTAATCTTCACGTACAGTCCCCCACTGTCGTTCCGAAATATAAGGGCCCCATTTCCGCCAGTGAGCTTTCTTTTTATTATCATCAATTAACCGAAGCCTTTCTTTATTCATTAGGTAATTTTATTTCCGCATTAGGTAAAGTTTCAATTTTATGAACATTTTGAAAATGTTTAGAATAGCTTGATTTTCTGACGATTGCAGTGCAATAGGCTCACAGTAATTAATCTTTCATCAAAACCTCATTAACAGTTATCAAAGTCACAAGTATTCAGGGTAAACTTCGTTTAAATTTAAACAAATCAATCTTAAAAAAACTATCAAAATTTTGCAAAAATCAAATTGTTTATAGATGACAATTATAAAGAAGGGTATTATAATTAGGCCAATTCAACCATCATAAGCCAAAACTTGGCAAAAACTGGCTCAAACAAAAAACACCTACACAGTCGAATGTGTAAGTGTCTGATTGTTCTGGTAGCGAGACGGGGGAATGATCCCCGGACCTCATGATTATGAATCATGCGCTCTAACCAACTGAGCTATCTCGCCCTTTTTGCGGGTGCAAATATAAGTAGTTTGTTACAAATTAACAATAAGGTTTTTTAGTTTCAATATTATTTCTATATTGCAGAAATAGTTTCCTAAGGAATAAAAAATAATATGAGATCGAAGTTTGAACTGGAATATACCCTAAACTGCTCACCAAAAGTACTTTTCTCGCGATTGAGCACGCCGGAGGGTTTGGGTGAATGGTTCGCCGAAAAGGTGAATGTGGAGGGCGATCTCTTCTCATTTTTCTGGGACAGCTCCGAAACAAAAGCCAGATTATCGGCCATGAAAGACAACAGACTGGTAAGATTTGAGTGGCTCGGAGAGCATAATGAAGATGAAAATTATTTCGAATTCAGAATAAATATGGATGAATTAACCGGCGATCTCGCTCTCATAATAACCGACTTTGCCGAAGTGGAAGACAAAGAGGATTCAATTTATCTGTGGGATAATCAGATTCAGGATCTTAAGCGATTACTCGGAATCTGACGGCAATACGGCAGTATGTTGTTATGGTGTTGTGGCGTTATGGCGTTACGGCGTTATGGCGCGAAGACGAAATGGGAAAAACCAATTGTATATCCTGCATATATAATCTACTTAAAAATAAACCAATCCAGTTTGCTGTTATGCCATTGCGCTATTGAGCCCTTGTGCCGTTGCGCCATTATAGCATTCCATCAGAACTAACAAAAAATGAATGGTCACTAAATGCAATATTTGATAAAATTCAAGTAGTTTTGCACTTCAAATGAATTAAGTCAGTGAAAAAGGTTGACAATTTTGTACTGAAATCATTTATAGGCCCTCTGATTTTCACATTTTTCATTGTGCTTATAATACTCCTCCTGCAGTTCCTCTGGATGTACGTCGATGAACTCGCCGGGAAAGGTCTTGATTTCAAGGTACTTGCAGAACTTCTGTACCACTTCGCCCTTACCTTTGTTCCAATGGCTTTACCCCTGGCCATTCTTCTCGCCTCTCTTATGACATTTGGCAATATGGGTGAATTCAGTGAACTTTCTGCTCTTAAAGCATCCGGAATTCCGCTTCAGAGAATAATGAGACCACTGGTAGTCCTTTTGGCGCTACTCGCTGTTGTATCATTCTTTTTTTCAAACAATGTACTTCCATACTCAACCGAAAAAGCACGTACTCTCCTCTGGGATATCCGCAGAAAAAAACCGGATATTAACATCCAGGCCGGAACCTTTTACAACGGAGTACCCGATTTCAGCATCAAAATAACCCGAAAAGATCCTGTGAACAACCGTCTTGAGGATCTGATCATACATGATCATCGCGAAAAAAGGGGAAATACTTCGGTAATACTCGCTGATTCGGGATACATGAAACTCACACCTGACGAAACAGGGTTAATAATGACAATCTTTTCAGGTCATGCTTACTATGAACTGGAAGAGAAAAAAGTTGGTGTTGCTTACAGAAGATATCCATCAAGAAAAGATAAATTCACTGAACAATCGATTGTAATTCCGCTAACAGGTTTTGATCTTGAGCGGAGTGAAGAGGGACTCTTTAAATCGAATGCAGCAATGAAAAATATTGCGGAATTAACATATTACATCGATTCAATGAATAAAAAATATACGGAAAAAGTTAATCTCCAGTTTTCAGAATTCAATGAGACCAAGCTTTACTATGAAAGAAATTTCGTTCCGGATTTTGCATTAAGTATGCATAGTGGTGACACCTTAAACAGATCTGCATCTTTTGATGTCAGAGCTATTTTTGATTCACTTTCAGTCTTTGAAAAGAGAACTGCACTTGCCACAGCTATTGAAAAGCTTAAAGACGGGAGCAGTTACCTGTCGCAGAAGATAGAATCTCTCCATTACGAAGTTAAGGCGATAAAACGCTATGAGGTTGAGTGGAACAAAAAACTGACAATGTCATTCGCCTGCCTTGTTTTCTTCTTTATCGGAGCTCCATTAGGTGCTATTATCCGAAAGGGCGGACTTGGTACACCGGCGGTTATCTCAATATTCTTTTTTGTAATATACTATGTTATCTCAATATCAGGCCAGAAACTGGTGGAAGAAGATGTGGTCGGAACTTTTGCAGGCATGTGGGCTGCATCTTACATATTGCTGCCAATCGGGGTTTTTCTTACCTATAAAGCCACAACCGATTCGGTAATTATGAACATTGATACCTATCTTATGTTTTTTAGGAAGATCAGAGACTATTTATTCCGATTTTTTATGAATGGATCAGGGAAAAAACCTGAACCGGTAAATAATTTTAAAAATGAGTAATTTCAAGCTAAATACAATTGAAGAGGGCATCGAAGATATAAAGAACGGAAAACTTTTGATTGTTGTTGATGATGAAGACAGGGAGAATGAGGGCGATTTCATATGTTCTGCAGAACTGATCACTCCTGAAAAAGTCAATTTTATGGCCAAACATGGTCGGGGTTTAATCTGTGCGGCCCTGCCTGAAGAGAGATGTGAAGAACTCAATCTTGATCTTATGGTTGGAATCAATACATCGCTTCACGAAACCCAGTTCACAGTATCTGTAGATTTCCTTAATAATGAGACTACAACAGGTGTTTCTGCCAAAGACAGGGCTATTACAATTAAAGCCCTTGTTGACCCTGCAACAAAACCTGCCAATCTGGCCCGTCCCGGACATATTTTTCCACTTAAGGCCAAGGCAAAAGGTGTATTAAGGAGAGCAGGGCATACAGAGGCTGTTGTTGACCTTACAAGAATGGCAGGCCTCCAGCCGGGAGGTGCACTTGTTGAGATAATGAATGATGATGGTACCATGGCACGTATGGACGATCTTAAGATTATTGGAGAGAAATTTGGTATCAAAATCATTACAATCAAAGACCTGATAACCTATACTCTCGATCGTGATTCGATTATCGAAAAGGGAGAAAGGGTTCATCTTCCGACAAATAAGGGCGATTTTGACTTTATCCCATTCCGACAGATAAGCAATGGATTGGAACATGCCGCACTTATAAAAGGTACCTGGACAAAAGATGAACCAGTAATGGTGAGGTTGCACTCTTCATGTTTTACCGGCGACATTTTCGGATCGATGAGATGCGACTGCGGACAACAATTGCATAAGGCTATGGAAATGGTTGAAGAAGCAGGAAAGGGTGTGGTAATCTATCTGAGCCAGGAAGGAAGAGGGATCGGCCTTCTGAACAAGATTAAAGCATACCGGCTTCAGGATGAAGGAATGGACACCGTACAGGCTAATCTGAAACTCGGGTTCGCTGAAGATGAACGGGATTATGGCGTTGGTGCAAGTATAATGCATGAACTTGGCCTTGGAAAGGTTCGTCTGATCTCAAATAATCCTGTCAAACGGGCAGGACTTGAGGGGTACGGAATTAAGATTGTAGAAACAATACCACTAATTATAGAATCTAATCCTCATAATCAGTTTTACTTAGAGACGAAGGCAAACAAGATGGGACATAATCTTTCCTGCTATAAGCATATTGTTAAGGATTGAGAAATTTCCTATTTTTGAATACTAATTGTAAAAGTTTTTATGAAAAGTCTCAGGATCGTTTTTATGGGAACACCTGAGTTTGCGGTCGCAACCCTCGGATCGCTGATAATGAATGGTTTTAACATAGTCGGGGTAGTTACAAGTCCTGATAAACCTGCCGGGAGAGGGAGAAAAGTCACAAAAAGTGCTGTTAAGGAATTTGCGGAGTTTAGCTCTCTGCCTATTATGCAGCCTGTAAATCTGAAAGCTCCTGATTTTATAAAAAATCTTAAAAACCTTAAAGCTGATGTATTTATTGTCGTTGCTTTCAGAATGCTTCCTGAAGCTGTCTGGAAAATGCCAGCCATAGGCACAATAAACCTGCATGCATCCCTCCTGCCCGATTACCGTGGTGCAGCTCCTATAAATCATGTTATTATTAATGGAGAGCAGTTAACAGGAGTTACAACTTTCTTTATTGATGATAAAATAGATACAGGTAATATCCTTCTGAGGGAGGAAATCCCGATTTTTCCGTTTGAAAATGCAGGAGATCTCCATGATCGTCTTATGAAACACGGAGCACTGCTTGTTATAAGAACTCTGTATGAAATTACGGAGAAAAAAATCAAACCTACAATTCAGAATCAATTTACTCCACCCGGAACGATCCTGAAAACTGCCCCGAAGTTAACTCCGGATTACTGCATTATTGACTGGAGCAAAGATCCGGTTACTCTGAACAATTTTATTCGCGGACTGGCCCCGTATCCGGGTGCAAAAACTTTTCTGATAAAAGATTCAACTATTAATTCTTTAAAGCTCTTTGAAACCAATTCCGAAATTGCCATGCATTCTTTGAAACCAGGCCAGCTAATCTCGGATGGAAAACATTTTCTGAAGATAGCCTGCAGAGATGGATTTATTAATATAGTTACTCTTCAGCTTGAAGGAAAGGTAAAAATGAATACTCTGGAATTCCTAAGAGGATTCAAAATTAATGATTTTACCATTAAAGTCAGTTAACCGGTTTCATTCCTCTCAACCACAATTTCACTCCCGGTCCGGGCTCATTCCCTCTATCGATTCTGTTCATCTCATAAAGATTTTCGAGCTTTATCCCGAATTTTTGTGCTATCAGGTACATAGTATCTCCTTCAATAGTTGTATAGAATTCCCTACCGGGTTCGGCTTTCTCCCTTTTTGGCTGAAGATATAATATCTGACCTTCCGCCGGGTAGAAATCATCTGCCAGTTCATTATACTTTGGCAATTCCCATCTTAGCAGCTGGAACTCCTTTTCAATCTTTTCCCTGCTCTCACTGTTCTTTACTATAATATATTGGATCCGGTTGTTCTCTGAAATCCGGGGAACACAGGCTGCAACTGTAATGTTGCTATTTTGGACTGGAACATTTTCGTTCACATTTTCAGGCATGATCTGCACAACAGGCTGGCTTTCCGATTCTGAAGAAATAAGAAAAGGATGATCTGATCTTTTTCCACTGTCAAACGCCATCAGATTATTCTCTTCAATCTTTCTAATTAACATATTTGCATAATCAGGATTAGTGGCATAACCTGCTTTTTTAAGGCCACGGGCCCAGGCTTTGTAATCAGTTACATCAAGATCGAACAGGAATTTATATCTGGAACCAGATCTGAGGAAATCGGAATGATCATAGTATGATTCAGCAACTTTCCGGTATTTTCTGAAACATTCATTTCTTTTGTCATCATGATGACGTATTGTAGGGCCAGTCCAATCACTGTGACATTTAATTCCAAAATGATTATTGCCTTCGGTAGCAAGAGTGCTTCTGCCAAAATCCGACTCTATCATTCCCTGGGCAAGGGTTATACTTGCCGGAACACCTGTCCTGCTCATCTCGCTGATAGCAAGATCCTTATACGTATCTATATAATCCTGTTCTGAAAGAGTGGACCTTGTAGCGGATACAAGGGGTCTGTAAGCTTTACATGAAAAAAAACCAAGTACAAGAGTTGTAAGGAAAATAATTGAAAAGCAGTAGCGCATTATTAATTATATATGCAACAAACATATAAAAAATTGTGCCTGAAATGAACAGGATTGACTAAAGTTAATTAACAATCTGAAATTATAAACTTTAGACACTCCGAACGTAATGTGCTTTGAACTTAATTAGTAAATTTGTAACCCAAACTGATTAAGAGTGTTATGGCAAAAATCAGAAGCATATCATTTTCATACTATGAATATGAAAACTTTGATGAACTGAATGAGAGTGACGTCGAACTAATACTGGCTGCAAGAGAATCCGCTGAAAAGGCTTATGCCCCCTATTCAAAATTCAGGGTTGGTGCGGCAGTCAGATTAAAAAGCGGGTTGATAATAAGAGGTGCAAATGTTGAGAATGCAGCTTTCCCATCAGGAATCTGTGCAGAAAGGAGTGCACTCTCCAATTCAATTTCAAATTACCCCGATGATAAGCCGGTTGCTCTGGCAATTGCAGCTTTGACAGATGCCGGTATTACTCCGGATTCACCATCCCCATGCGGAAGTTGCAGGCAGGTTATTGCGGAAGAGGAATCGAGAATCGGGGATAAGATCAGAATAATTCTTTCGGGCAAAAACAAAACCAGAATAATTGAAAGCGTGAGCGATCTTCTTCCATTACAGTTCAATAAAGAGAATCTTAAGGTCAATCTTCCCTGACAATCAGCTGGAAACCAGCTCCATGGATATTTTTAATGTTCAGATTCGGGTCTTCAGACAGAAATTTTCTCAATTTGGTCACATAAACATCCATGCTTCTGGCAGTAAAATAATCGTCAGAACCCCAGATCTTCTTAAGTGCAAGCTCCCTGCTTATCAGGGCATTCGGATTTATTGCAAGTAATTCCAGCAACTGTGCTTCCTTTGGTGATAATTTCTTTTCTTCATCCCCCATACTGAGGATCCTGAGCTTTGAGTTAAAAATGAACTTGCCAATTTCATAGATATCTTTGGTGCCATCCTGAAAATCGCGTCTTGCAAGAATTGCACGGATCTTAGCAAGAAGAATATCAGTGTCAAATGGTTTTGTGATGTAGTCATCACCGCCTACGCCATACCCTTTCAGTACATCCTCCTTTAGTTTTTTTGCAGTGAGAAAAACTATAGGAACCTCGTTATTGATCTGTCTGATCTCATGTGCAATAGTAAAACCATCTACATGAGGCAGCATTATATCAAGAATACATATATTAAATGTACCTTTTCTGAAGTGATCCAGTGCATACTTGCCATCATCAACCCACTCAACTGAATAGTCGTTGATCTCGAGGTATGATTTAAGAACTGAGCCAAAACTCAGATCATCCTCTACAAGAAATATTCTAACAGATTTGTTGCTCATTTTAAGTATCCCAGTTAAATGGTAAAAATATTTCGAACCGGCTTCCTTTACCTGGTTCACTAAAAACAGTTATGTTGCCTTTGTGTGCATCAATTATAGCCCGTGCATAGTTCAAACCCAGACCAAATCCTTTAACATCATGAACGTTACCCGAACTTTGCCTGTAGAATCTTTCAAATATTTTGCTCTGGACTGCCTTGGTCATTCCAATTCCTTTATCCTCAACTGACAAAATTAATCCTTTTTCAATATTATAGGTTGAAACGGTTATTTCAGGCGATTCGGTGGAATACTTTATTGCATTGTCGAGCAGGTTATTAACCAGGTTTGTCAGATGCTCATTATCTCCATAAACGGTAGGGACTTCAGCTTTCAGATTTAGCCTGATCCTTCCATTTCTTTGCTGAACCTGAATATCCATCGATTCAATTGCATGATTGATAACAGTATGCATTGAAATATTCTCATATCTGAATTCAATCTCCTTTTTATCAAGTGAGGCTATCTGCAATATTGTTTCAACCTTCTTGTTCATTCTACTGTTCTCTTTTTTTATCATACTGATGAAATGCCTGACACTCTTTTCATCATTAATAACCTTTGCATTGGTTATAGTATCGGCGGCAAGAGAAATTGTGGCTATCGGAGTTTTGAATTCATGTGTCATGTTATTAATAAAGTCCGATTTCATTTCTGAAATTTTCTTTTGCCTGATAATGAAATACAGGGACAAGGCAAAGGTGGCAAGGATGAAGAGTGAGAATACAAGGGAACCACCAAGGATCCAGGCCATGGAACCAAGTACGTAGTTTGCCCGTTCAGGAAAAACAACTGAAAGTATCAGGTCCTGGTTGATAATATTGTCAGGAAACAGTTTGATCTTGTATTTACTCCTGAGAAAATCATTTTTCTGTTCCTTTTTCCCGGAAATATTCTGAACCACTCCATTTTTAATAATCGCAAATTCATATGGAGTCTCAATCTGGGCATAAGCGAGTGATCTCTTAAGATTAAAGTCGATCTCTTTATTATCAAGTTCAAGTGTTTTTTCCCAGGTATAGATTTCAGAGATCATCTGATTGCTCATATTCTGAAATTCACTTGATCTTTTTTTTACCCATTTAAGATATTCGGATTGCCGTATATAATCGGCCCTTGAAACAGAATTAAAATTATCACTGCTCTTTATAATCTTCAGGTTCCCGGTTTCATCAGGTGCCGTTACAATAAAGGATACTGAATCTGAAACAACTGAAGAATCCTCATTATAGGTATAGGATTTATTGACTGTTGTAATTTTCCCTGTATCGTAGTTACTGCTGATAGTCTGGTTTGTGATCTTTACACTGAATCTGTTGCCGGGTTCTGAAGAATAAGTTCCGATACTCATGAACCCTGTTATATCGCCGGAATTATTTCCAAGAACGACAGGATCATTAAGCATAAAATTATTAAAAAAGTTCATCTTCCGTGATGACTCAATGCCGCTCGCTGCATTATTCAGGGCAACTGATACATTATAGTTAAAACCATAATTTTCAATATTAACGGCATTGGTAATCCATACAATCTGGACCCATATAATGCCTATTACCGAAAATAACATCATTATAATAAGTCCGATGAATCTCATTCTGTTCATAATACAAAAATAAAATTTAAATTAATCTCTGATTAAGCATTTAACTTTTCATTAACGCTAATTAACCTAACATTAACCGGGCATTCCATATGTTGATGTACTTTTGATCCTATATAACCAAGCTTAAATGCCATGAAAAGAATAATTGCAATACTTAGCAGTTCAATTATTTTATGCCTTTTGCCTCTTACAACAGCAAATTCGCAGGAAAAGAATAGTGAGCAGAAAATAAAAATTGTTGTAGCTGACGGATCGGGAACCAAAATTGTTATCGATACTTTGATAAAGGATGGTCATGCTGGTGACACAATCAGACTAAAAGACGGGAAAATGATATTCATCGGAGATTCGGGTGATAAAACTTTTATGAAGCATAGTGATGGTTCCGGTCATGTTTATGTTTATACTTCCAAAGATGAAAAGAAGAAAGATAATACTGTTAAAACAATAACAGTACTGAGCTCTGATAATGTTTCATGGTCAGAGAATAACGAAGAATCTTTTGAATCATCAGACGATGTAACGAGATCAATAATTGCAAAAGACGGTATAGTAGTTACGGTAGAAGGCAAAGATGAAGCAAAAGTCAAAGAACTGGCAAAAGAGATCCACCAGAAAATGGGAATCAAACCAGGTGAAGAGGATGCAAAAAATGCAGCCAAAGTCAAAACAAATAAATAGTAGAGTGCTTCTTCACTTAATTGCAACCTAAAGATCCGCGACTACCGGAAGTTAATATCAATTTACAACAAATTTAAGATTTAACCTTGTGCCCTTTGAGTGTACCTATTTTACTGAATCAACAAATACTGACCAGATATCCCCTTCAGGGAAGTGGGCAATTATTGTTACGGGCTCCTTCTTAACAGGATGAATGAACTCTATCTTCCTGGCAAACAGACTAATACTTCCATCTTCATTTGACCTTTGAAATCCATACTTAAGGTCACCTTTTATCGGACACCCGATTTTTGCAAGCTGAGCCCTTATCTGATGATGCCTTCCGGTATGAAGCTCAATTTCAAGCATATAAAATCTTTCAGACCTGCCTTTTAATCTATAAGTGAGACTTGCAGATTTTGAGCCTTTCACTTCAGTATCAAAAACATAACTTTTATTCTGAATCTCATTCTTTTTCAGAAAATGGGTTATTGTGGCTTCATCTTCAGGCGGTCTTTCCCTTACTATTGCGAGATAAGTTTTTTTAACCTGTTTATCCCTGAACATCTCATTTAACCGTGCAAGTGCTTTTGATGTGCGGGCATATAACAAAACTCCGCTAACAGGCCTGTCGAGCCTGTGAACTACTCCGAGAAATACTTCTCCCGGCTTTTTGTATTTTTCTGCAAGATATTTTTTTATCTCTGTGTCGAGGGATACATCTCCGGTTTTATCACCCTGTGCCAGATCTGAAGATCGTTTATAAACTGCTATAATGTGGTTATCCTCGTATAGTATTTCCGCCATCTGAATTTTTTATTAATACTGCTCCTTTTCGTTGGGAAAGTCCTGCGCCCTGACATCTGTAATATATGCCTGTACAGCACCTTTGATCTCAGCGTGCAGATTATGATATCTTCTGAGGAATCGCGGCGAGAACTCCTGCGTAATACCCAGCATGTCATGCAGAACCAGTACCTGTCCATCAGTTTTTCCACCTGCACCAATGCCAATAACAGGAATTTTGAGACTACCTGTTACCTCCTCAGCAAGCCTTGCAGGGATCTTTTCAAGAACGATTGCAAAACAACCTGTTTGTTCCAGTAACCTGGCATCCTCCATTAACCTTCGCGCCTCTTCCTCTTCTCTGGCCCTGACAACATATGTACCAAACTTATGAATCGCCTGAGGTGTGAGCCCGAGATGACCCATTACCGGGATTCCTGCCGATAAAATCCTTTCAATTGATTCAACAACCTGAAATCCACCTTCAAGCTTAACCGCATGAGCACCTGTCTCTTTCATTATCCTGATTGAGGATGCCAGTGCTTCCTTCGAATTCCCCTGATAGGTTCCAAAAGGCAGATCCACTACGACCAATGCTCTCTTTACACCCCTAACCACCGATGCAGCATGATATATCATATTGTCGAGGGTAATTGGCAAGGTCGTATCAAAACCAGCCATGACATTTGATGCAGAATCGCCGACAAGGATAACATCAATTTCAGCTTCGTCAATAATCCGGGCTATTGAATAATCATAAGCCGTCAGCATGGCAATCTTCTCACCCTTGAGTTTCATCTCATTAAGAACATGAGTAGTAACTCTTTTGACAGTTTTGTGTATCGGCATAATTACAGATGTGTTAATTCCAGATGACAAAGTTACAGAAATGTATCGGATGATTTATATCCACCCTGACATCTTTTTGATTTGGCAGCCGCGTTCCTGATCACTGTCGTTTTGTCACGCCTTAAGTCATTTTTACCTGAAAAGAGCTTTTTTTTATAATGGCATAATCATTGCTCATCGATATTATCAAATTGGAAATTTTAAACTAGAATAAAATGGGAAAAATAATTGGTATCGATCTCGGAACAACAAACTCATGCGTTTCAGTAATGGAGGGTAATGAACCTGTTGTGATCCCGAACAGTGAAGGAAAGAGGACCACCCCTTCCATCGTTGCTTTTATAGAAGGTGGAGAACGCAAGGTGGGAGATCCGGCAAAACGACAGGCAATCACAAATGCTAAAAATACTGTTTTCTCGATCAAAAGGTTCATGGGTGAAACGTATGATAAAGTAACCAAAGAGATTAAAAGAGTCTCCTATACGGTTGTCAAAGGGGATAATAATACTCCCAGAGTAAAAATAGATAACAGGATGTATTCTCCGCAGGAGATCTCTGCAATGATACTTCAGAAGATGAAGAAGACTGCAGAGGATTATCTGGGTCAGGAGGTTACGGAAGCTGTTATTACAGTACCTGCTTATTTCAGCGATTCTCAGCGCCAGGCTACAAAAGAGGCCGGAGAAATAGCCGGACTAACTGTCAAAAGGATAATAAATGAACCCACAGCAGCGTCGCTCGCTTATGGCCTTGATAAAAAATCGCAGGACCTTAAAATTGCGGTGTTCGACCTGGGTGGCGGAACTTTCGATATATCTATTCTGGAACTCGGCGATGGAGTTTTCGAGGTAAAATCAACCAATGGAGATACACACCTTGGCGGAGACGACTTTGATCATATGATAATCGATTGGATGGCTGAGGAGTTTCTTAAGGATGAGGGTGTAGACCTCAGGAAGGATCCTATGGCATTACAGCGTCTTAAAGAGGCTGCTGAAAAGGCGAAAATTGAACTTTCCAGCTCAACGACTACTGAAATAAATCTTCCTTATATCATGCCGGTGGATGGTATTCCCAAACATCTGGTAAAAACTCTTACCCGTGCAAATTTTGAGAAAATTTGCGATAAACTGATACAGGCATGTATTGAACCCTGCAAATTAGCTCTCAAAGATTCAGGTCTTAAAGTTACCGAAATTGATGAAGTACTGCTTGTTGGCGGATCAACACGTATCCCGGCTATTCAGCAACTGGTAGAGAAGTTCTTCGGAAGAGTTCCTTCAAAAGGGGTCAACCCTGATGAGGTAGTCGCAGTTGGTGCTGCCATCCAGGGCGGCGTGCTTACAGGTGAGGTTAAGGATGTACTCCTTCTTGATGTTACACCTCTTTCTCTTGGAATTGAGACAATGGGTGGCGTAATGACTAAACTCATTGAATCTAACACTACTATTCCTACCAAAAAGACAGAGGTTTTCACCACCGCAGCTGACAGTCAGCCTTCAGTGGAGATCCACATACTTCAGGGAGAAAGACCGATAGCCACTGGTAACAAAACTATCGGAAGGTTCCATCTCGATGGAATTCCACCGGCTCCCAGGGGTGTTCCTCAAATCGAAGTCTCATTCGATATTGATGCGAATGGAATCCTTCATGTTGGTGCAAAAGACAGAGGCACAGGGAAAGAACAGAGAATCAGAATCGAAGCTTCTTCTGGTCTGAGCGATGATGAAATAAAGAGAATGAGAGACGAAGCAAAGGCCAATGCAGAAGCTGACAGCCTGGCAAAAACAAGAGTCGAAAAGATCAATACAGCAGACAGCATGATCTTTACCACGGAAAAACAGCTGAAGGAATTTGGCGACAAACTTCCTGCAGATAAGAAACCAGCTATTGAAGCTGCTCTTGCCAAACTAAAGGAGGCTCATAAATCTCAGGATCTTGATGCAATTGACAAATCACTCGCCGAACTTAATTCGGTCTGGCAGGTAGCGTCGGAGGAAATGTATAAAACGGCTCAGAGTTCCGGACAGACTACTTCTCAACCTGGTCCTGAACAGCCGGGTCCCGGAAATGCTAAATCGGGGAATGAGGAAGTAACTGACGTTGACTTTGAAGAGGTTAAATAGAGTCATCATTAATAATAATGAAAAGAGGTCGAAGAAATTCAACCTCTTTTTTTTGTACTTTTATCGTGAATTTTGCGTTTCCTGACTATGAATCTTAAATCATTATTAATTGCGTCATTTTTAGTTATATCCGCGTCAACTATATGTCAGACCGGCACTAAAATTAATCTTACTGATCAGAATGGGCTGAAGCAGGGACCCTGGATTAAAAAGTATCCAAATAATAATATTTTATATGAAGGATTCTTTGCTGACGATCATCCGGTAGGTGAGTTCAAAAGATATTATGAAGATAAAATAATCAAGTCTATCCTTATATACAGTAGCGACGGGAGGGAAGCAACAGCAAGTATTTTCCATTCCAATGGATATATAGCATCAAAAGGGAAGTATTTAAATCAGCAGAAAGTGGGAAAATGGCAGTTTTTTTCTGAGATTTTTAACGGATATCTGATTGTAGAGGAAGAATACTCTAATAATATTAAAAATGGGACTTCCATTACTTACTTTACCGATAGTACAATAGCAGAAAAAGTAAACTATGTAAATAATATTAAGCAGGGGGAATGGGTAAAATATTATCCCGACGGAAAAGTGTGTCTGAAATCAAACTATCTGAATGGTAAAGTAAATGGAAAGTTCGAAGCATGGCATGAAAACGGGGCAATTCAGTTTTCTGGTCAATACAAGAATGATCTGAGAAACGGGCCATGGCTGGTCTGTGATAAAATCGGGACTGTTAAATACAGACTGGAGTACCTTAATGGTATCACCAAAGACCGGCAGATGGAAATCGATGAATCCGCCTACCTCGACTCACTCGAATTAAATATAGGAAAAGTAGCTGATCCTGAAAAATCCGGAAATTTAAAGTAATGAGGGTGACCCGCCAATTATATTATCCTTTAGTCCTGATTCTGATCATTCTATTTATCAGTTCAGAATCGTCCGATATATCAGGTCAAAGTAGTTCATATAACTATTTCTACAGGGTCTATCTTAAAGATAAAGGGGGAAATAATACCTCTAACATTTCACTTTCAGATCTCGTTTCAACGAAAGCCAGTGAGAGACGGAAAAAATCGGGTATTACCCAAGCAGATTTCAGGGATCTGCCGGTATGGCCGGATTACCTGAATCAGATTGTATCAGAGGGATTGACACTACATTGCAAATCCAAATGGATGAATACGGCACTCTTCAAATCACAACACTTAATCGACATAAGCCCTATTCAGGGTTTGCCCTTTGTGAGTGAAGTCAGGATCGTTAAAAGACCGGGTATAAAAAGCAGTTTCATTGACAAACTTGATTTTGAAGTTTCAGCTGACGATATTTCCGCATATGACAGGCCTATAACAATGGTGAATGGATATCCACTTCACAATTCCGGCTTCAATGGCACTAATGTACTGATTGCCGTTCTGGATGGAGGATTCATTAATGCTGATCTGATCTCATCTTTAATTCACCTGAAAAACAGGGATGGTATCAGGTTTACATATGATTTTGTAACCAATTCATCAAATGTTTATAATTCATCAAATCATGGTACAGCAGTGCTTTCAATACTTGCCGGGAAAGCAGAAGGTTATTTAGCCGGAACGGCAACAGGGGCTGACTATTTACTGCTTAAAACTGAAGATGTCGCATCTGAGTTTCCTTGTGAGGAAGATTTCTGGGTTGCCGGTGCTGAATATGCAGATAGTGCAGGGGCTGATATAATTTCTTCATCACTCGGGTACTTTATTTTTGACGATCCGGCATTAAACTACAAAATCACAGACCTGGATGGGAATACAGCATACGTAACAAAAGCTGCTGACATTGCAGCATCAAAGGGAATCCTTGTAGTTAACAGTGCAGGAAATGAGAGAACCAATGGATGGAAAAAGATTATTTTCCCATCGGATGGCGACAGTGTTCTTACATCAGCTGCAGTAGATGGCAATAAATTAATCGCCACGTTTTCATCAGCCGGGCCCTCCGCTGACGGACGTGTAAAACCTGATGTGGCAACCATGGGAGTAAGTGTACCTCTGCAAATCACTTTGGGCTCAGTCGCGAGAGCGAGTGGCACATCATTCTCATGTCCTGTTCTGAGTGGAATGGCAGCCTGTCTAATTCAGGCGGTTCCAGAGGCTGGCAATTATGATATAATGGAGGCTATAAGGGCTAGTTCAGACAGGAAGAATTCTCCCGATTCATTATATGGATACGGGATCCCGGATATGCTGGCAGCTCTGAATATCCTTCAGGACAGGTTTGTGAGAAAACCTGAATCTATGCTTCTTTCAGCGCCAAATCCAACAACCGGCGTATTTGAAATTATCCTCAGGGAGGATACTAAGAAACTGACAATTGAAATTTTTACAATGACCGGAAAGATAATATTCAATAAAGATTACCCTGAGTATGCCGGACGAAGAATTCGGATTTCAGAGCTCCAAAATCACGACCAGGGAATCTATCTTATCAGATTAAATACAGATTCAGGAACAAGTGCAATAAAGGTAATTAAACTGAATTATTGAGAATGAATCAAAAACTGTCATTGACTGATCTGCAACTTATCATCAGGGATTCGTTGTATATAGCTCTCCCCGAAATGTATTGGGTTGTTGCCGAGATCTCCGAGCTTAAAGAAAACAGTGCCGGACATTGTTATCTGGAGCTTATCGAAAAACATCCGGATGAAAATAATGTAAGAGCACGAATCAAGGCAATTATCTGGAGCAACAGATACAGGTTCATCAGGTCTCTTTTTGAAAACATAACAGGAGAATCAATAAGAGAAGGACAAAAGGTACTTGTTAAAGCAAAAATAGAATACCATGAAATATATGGTCTCAGCCTGGTAATAACGGATATTGACCCGGCATTTACGGTTGGTGAACAAGCTATGAAACGACAGCTTATAATAAATAAGCTTGAGCAGGAGGGTGTGTTTACAATGAATAAGGACCTTGATTTTCCATATTTTCCACAAAAAATAGCAATAATCTCCTCAAAGAATGCAGCCGGTTACTCTGATTTCATAAATCATTTGACTGGTAACAGCTATGGGTATACATTTTATACTGCATTATTTGAAAGTGCCATGCAGGGTCAGGATACGGAAAGAGGAATAATTGAGGCTCTTAATAAAATTGCCGACCACTTACACCTTTTCGATTGTGTAGTAATAATAAGGGGAGGCGGTTCTCAAACGGATCTGAGTTGGTTCGATAATTATAGTATTGCTTTTCACATCACTCAATTTCCATTGCCTGTAATTACAGGAATTGGACATGATAAGGATATGTCTGTTACAGATTTGGTGGCAAACAAAGCCCTGAAAACTCCTACAGCTGCAGCAGAATTTATTGTGGATTGCATTGCAGAAGCCGAAAGCCGTCTCCAGGAAACCTGGCTTTCCATTAAGGAGACATCAGTAAAAATTATTGAAATAAACAGAACCAGACTTGAAGCATCGCGAATCAAATTAAAGCCACTTTCGCTTATCCTGATTGCCGGTATGAAAGAGAGTATATCAGGAAGATTGATCAGGCTTGTAGATATTGGAAAAGAATTTACTTACAGGGCCGGACTTATTCCGGCAAATCAGGCAGCAAGATTAAGATCCGCATCAAAATCGTATTCACAAATTAAATATTCATCTCTTGAAAGATACCTGCAACATCTTAATAACAAGACACAGAGCAATATTGAGAGTAATAACATGAAACTTATCCACCTTTGGAATACTCTTGGAATTCTGAATCCTGTAAATGTACTTAAGAGAGGCTACACGATTACCTCGGTTAATGGAACCATACTAAAAGTGAAAGAAAGTGTTAAGGTTAATGATATTCTGGGTACTCAGTTCAGTGATGGGAATGTAAGTAGCAGAGTGATTTCCAAAAAGGGGTAATTGGATAAAATTGCTGTCTGTATGATTATGTGAAGATGTGACTTCTAGAAAATTGAACCTATAAAACAAAAGATATGGCAAAAAAAGAGTTTTCCTTTAATGAAGCTGTCATCGAGATTGAAGACATACTGCGGAATATTGAGAATGGGGAGCTGGATGTAGACAAACTTTCTGTGGAAGTAAAACGTGCCTCTGAGCTAATAATTCAATGTCAGAAAAAGCTAAAAACCACTGAAGATGAGATCAACAGTATATTCAAAGAGCTGGTATAAAAAATAAATCAGGACCAAAGTCCTGATTTACTTCTTTACTACCCTAAACCTAAATCCATGAAAAAAACTCTTGTAACTTGCTGTTACTACCTTCTATATAGTTAAACGATGCATTGTAAGTAATTGTTACAAATTATTACAATTATTTATGTAAACATGGCTGGATTTTGACAAACAGCTTATTTCTCTACACCAAGAACATCCTTGAATGCTTTAACAAATGTCTCTTTAGGAAGAGCTCCCATCGCCATTTGAGGCTGACCATCAGCAGGCACGAACAAAAATGAAGGAATGCTTCTTATCCCGAAGGCTGAGGCCAGTTCCTGCTCCTCTTCTGTGTTAACTTTGTACACATCAATTTTACCATTGAAATCTTTTGCCAGATCTTCAAGTACAGGGGCAACTATCTTACATGGTCCACACCAATCAGCATAGAAGTCGATGATACAAGGTTTTGAGCCTTCAAATTTCCAGTCAGTATTTTTCTCGTAATCGAATACTTTATTCAAAAACGTCTCTTTTGTCAGGTGTTCTACCATTTGATTTTTATTTAATAAACATTCAGAATTTCAGTTTGTTTAGATCCTACAACCTTTATGCCAATTAACACTGGTAGGTATAAGTTACTTAAAATTGAGTATTAATAGTAACTTTGTCAGGAATTAACAACAAATTGTCATATCTATATATGAACATATGTCTAAATGACAAAATATTTGAAATGCTTTCTGATGTAGTAACATCTGAGAAAACAGAGGCGTATGTTATCGGGGGATGGGTACGGGATTGTATACTGAAAAGAAATCATGCCGATAAGGATATTGATATTGTAGTAATTGGCAATGGAATTAGCATAGCCAGGAAAGCAGCGAAAAAAATAAATCCCGGAATAAAAGTCAGTGTGTTCAAGAATTTTGGAACAGCCATGTTCCGGAGTGGTGATTATGAGATTGAATTTGTCGGAGCACGTAAAGAATCTTATGACAGGGGCTCGCGAAAACCGATTGTTGAGGATGGGACTCTTGAAGATGACCAGAAGAGGAGAGATTTCACAATTAATGCACTGGCAATAAGTATCAACAGGGAAACATTCGGGAATTTCCTTGATCCATTCGGAGGCTTATCAGATATTAAGAACAAAATTATAAGAACACCTCTCGAACCTGATACCACTTTTTCAGACGATCCGCTGAGAATGATGCGGGCTATCAGGTTTGCTACCCAGCTTAATTTTACTATTGAGGAAAAGACTTTTCAATCTATCGCATATAATGTAGAAAGAATCAGGATTGTATCGCCGGAAAGAATTATAACCGAACTGAATAAAATTATAATGTGTGATCATCCGTCAAGAGGGATTACCCTGCTTGAAAAATCCGGGTTACTTAAGATTATTTTTCCGGAGCTTGATAATCTGAAAGGGGTTGAAACAAAGGGAGGTAAAGCTCACAAAGACAATTTCCTTCATTCAATAAAAGTTCTCGACAATATTAGTAAACATACTGATAATCTGTGGTTAAGATGGGCCGCCTTGATACATGATATTGCCAAGCCCGCCACAAAAAAGTATCTTGCCGACACAGGATGGTCATTTCATGGGCATGAATTTCTTGGTTCAAAAATGGTGCCCGACATTTTCAGGAAGCTCAGACTTCCCCTTAATGAAAAGATGAAGTATGTTCAGAAAATTGTCGATCTGCATCTTCGTCCGATTGTATTATCTCAGGAACTGGTAACCGATTCTGCAGTAAGAAGATTATTATTCGAGGCCGGCGATGATATTGATGATCTAATGGCTCTGTGCGAGGCAGATATTACATCTAAGAATGAAGCAAAAAAAACAAAACATCTTGAAAACTTCAAACTTGTAAGAACAAAACTCAGGGAGATAGAAGAAAAGGATGCGGTTAGAAATTTCCAGCCACCGATTAATGGAAGTGAAATTATAGCAGCGTTTGGGATCAGACCAGGAAGGGAAGTTGGGATTATAAAAAACACGATAAGGGAAGCGATCCTCGACGGTATAATACCTAATGAGCATGAAGCTGCCCGAAAACTGATGCTAAAGAAGGGTATCGAGATTGGACTTATTCCAGTCGATCCGGATCCAAAAAATTAAGTCTGAGTAAAATAGGGAGGTGGTCACTGAATCCTGCCTGATACCTGTAGCCACGATAGGTTGAGAAGGGTGTAAAACCAGGATATTTAGGATCTTTCATAAGCAGGAAATCTGGTTTGAAAACAGAAATAAAAGAAGGTTCTGTATAAAGACCTTTCAACGAACTCATAAGATTTTGAGATACCAGAACCTGGTCAAGCATTTCCCATGTACCCTGATATCGATATGTTCCTATTCCGGAGTCAGACAAATCAAGTGATAAGTTTACTAAACTGCCAGCCACATGAGGACCTGCTGTGAGTAATTTCATTTCCTGATCATCCGGACTACTATTAAAATCTCCAAGAATTATGATCTTGTTACCCTCTTTTCTGCTTGTGGAAATTGAATCAGTCTTTTCCCTGACCATCGAAGATATTTTAATTCTCATCCCCTCCCCCGCCAAAACCCCTCCGCGTCTCGAGGGCCAGTGATTTACAAATAGATGAATCGTATCGTACTTATATAAGAACTTTGTATAGAGGATTTTTCTGGAAAAAAAGTTCTCCTCCCTTATCCCTTCAGGAAGAAGGTAACCGTAGTCTATGAGCTTCAAATCCTCTCTGCGATAAATCAGGCAAACATCAATACCTCTTTGGTCCGGAGAATCCTCGTGTATGATATTATAGCTGAATTTAGACAGATAGGTGCCATACACAAGGTCCTCAAGCACCTTTCTGTTTTCCACTTCACACAGAGCAACAATCTCCGGCGGGCTCCAATCACCTGCAGCAATAATAGTTTTATAAAGTGAATTGATTTTATGATTATATCTGGTATAGTTCCATCTAAGCACGCCATCAGGAAGGAAATCGTCATCATTTTTAAGAGTATCGTCATAGATATCAAATAGGTTTTCAACATTATAGAACATAAGACGCAGTGGTCGGGATTCTTTCTCCTGAAGTAATTCTCCATGTGAAGATGTTATTAACATCACAAGTAATAAACCAAATAATTTTAAGAACCATTTATTCATTATAGTATAGTTTCTTTTTGACACTCTCCGTACCAAAATTAATCCTTCCCAGGGCCAGAATAAAAATTAATTAAAAAAAAGAAGGCCGATCTTCTGATCAGCCTTAAGTGTTTAACAGTTTATTTTAAAATGGTGTAATCCACCTGTATCTCCTTGCACTTTCCCCGAATTTGACAGCTAATGTAAGCTCATGAGTACCCATACTTTGCGTCCTGATATCCGTAAGAGTAAAGTCGAATGCGTAGGCAAAATAGAATCTGTCGTACTTCAAACCCATCAACATGATAATTGCATCATTTGTACGCCATGAGAGACCAGCCCAATAATCATCTTTATAAAAAACCCGCGTGGTAAGGTCCATCTGGATAGATTTAAACATCATATCAGATGATTTGATGAATGCAGAAGGTTCAAGGACAAAGTCGCTATTCAATGGAAATTTTACTCCTCCGGTAAGAAAGAAATGACCTAATTCAGCTCTCTTGGAAGCTGAAGTATCTGCAAATATTATAGAACCTCTCAGCAGATTGGTCATTGCCAAACCGACGTAATACTTTGAAGTGGTGTAACTAGCTCCAAAATTAAAATCGGGAATAAAAACTGATCTGTCAAAAGAGTTCAGTAACGGATCATTAACATCATATATTAAGCCTTCAGTGTTAACTGCAAACTGGTATGCGGTAAGGGCTAATCCGAATGCAAGATCATTAGGATATCCTCCGGTTTGTCCCATTCCAATATGATAGGCATACGCAACCTGAGCCCCTGTACGTCTCATAATACCGTTGTTATCATTGAAGACATATCCGCCAAGCCCTACCTTTCCTCCCTTGGTAGGTCTAGTCAGTTTCTTTCGTACCGAAGTGGATTTCGAAATATAACTGTTTTTAAGCAGTCGTGTCTGAACGCTCGCAGCATAGGTACTTGGAGCCCCAGCCATGCCTACCCATTGTTCCCTGACAGTCAGATTTACAGTGGTATATCCATCACGACCTGCAAATGACGGGTTAATTAAAAACCCATTCATGACATACTGACTATACATCGGTACCTGCTGGGCAATGGCAGTTTCAAAAATGAAACTGAGTAAAATTGCTGATAGTATGCTTCTTAAATACCTCATAAAATACAGTGACGAAATATAATAATAATTATCTGATTATACTTATTACCCCTGACCTTGGTTCTGATCCATTGTTCAGATGCAGAACATAATGGTACGAATCTGTTGGCAACAAGGCTCCTTTAAAAGTACCGTCCCATTCATTTGCAGGAATGTTCTTTGTATTGTAAACAAGTTTTCCCCATCTGGTAAATACGAACACCTCAGCATTCGGGAACAGATCAATATTCCTTATCTTCCATGTATCATTGAATCCGTCATTATTAGGTGTAATTAGCTGAGGAATTTCCAGACATGATTCTGAACCAGTATAAGCTACCGTTACATCCACAGAAGTTGCACAACCATTGGCATCACTCACAACTGCGCTATATGTTCCATTCGCAATATTTGTCCGGTTTGGAGTCAGAATACCATCAGACCAAATTACATTATACGGTTGTGAACCTCCGGTTATCGTCAGTGTTATTGTGGCATCAGGTTCTCCGGGACAGGTTGCATTGGTTGTTGAAGACGCAATGGATAGTGCAGCCGGTTGAGTCACAGTAAACGGTATATTATAAGTACACAGGTTTGCATCCCGGACAACAATTGTGTAATTTCCTGATGCCAGACCGTTATAAACTCCTGACAGCTGGAATACTCCACCATTCAGACTAAACTGATAAGGTCCGGTTCCACCACTGCCTCCGATGGATACAGATCCAGTTACTGAACCTGCACATAAAACATTACTCTGTGTGAGTATACTTCCTGAAAGAGCAGTAGCAGGTTGAGTTAAGGTAAAAACTACATCCGAAGTACAAAGATTTGCATCCTGCACAGTTATTGTTTGAGTTCCGACAGGCAGTTCTGTAAATGTTCCTGAAATCTGATATGACCCGGAGCCAAGTTTGTACCTGTACGGAGCTACTCCACCTGAACCTGTAACTGTTATGCTTCCTGTACTTACGCCGAAGCAAAGTATATTTGCCGGCGAACTGATTGTCCCTGTGACAGCTGCAGAAGGTCCTGTAATATTAACATTCACATTTGCGGTATTCATTGCTGCATCTCTGACAGAAATTGTATAATTGCCTGCTACCATTGTTCCGAAAGTACCAGAAGATTGGAAAGTGATACCATCAATACTGTACTCGTATGGAGAAATTCCTCCCAAACCATTCGCTGTAATAGTTCCGGACGCTGCACCAAAACAATCAACATTGGTTTGTGAAGCAATGCTTGCCGAGAGAAGCGCAGCAGGTTGAGCTATTACTACTGTTACATTAAAAGTGCACAAATTGGCATCTCGAACAGTAATTATGAAGTTACCTGCTGTAAGAGAACTAAAGGTATCTGAAAGCTGGTAAAAACCTGCTCCAATTCTATACATGTATGGTGCTGTACCTCCTGCTCCGGCGACACTTACACTACCATCATTTCCTCCATTAAGTGTAACATTCGACTGTGCTGAAATGCTACCTGTGAGTGCCATTGTCGGTTCAGTTAGAGTAACATTCAGAGAAGCTGCAGAACAACTATTTGCATCACTGACTATTACAGAATAGACACCTGCTGTTAAACCTGTCTGATCCTCTATACCTGCAACAACGCCAGTCCCGGACCAGGTATACGTATAAGGAGCGGATCCGCCAGTTACAGTAATATCTATTGACCCGGAAGCTATACCATTACATTGGACATTAGTCTGAATTGAAGTAATTGTTGGGAATGCATTAATCGTTACTTTAACAGGCCTTATATCGAAACAACTTGTGACCGGATCAGTTCCTTTTATATAATAGGTACCTGAAGTGGCTGCTGATGGCGTGGCATATACCGAGGTAGCAGATGTATCGGTCCAGTAGGTATAAGTGAGACCAGCTGTACTGCCTGCAGTAACAGCTGCTGCAGTAATATCTGCAGTTCCAGGTGAGCAGACTGGAGCAGGATTAGTGATAGTAACTGTTGGTGTGGCATTCACTGAAACATCAACCGGTTTAATATCGAAACATGCTGCACCAAGGTCACCTTTAATATAATAGGTTACTGCAGCCGC
>JANNKF010000318.1:0-4528 GCA_031396165.1 Bacteroidales bacterium
GTTTAACCCTCTTCCGTGTGAAAACTGTCCGATAAATGTCCCGCAAAGTAAGAGAAGGTTGTCAAGATGTGATTGATTTTGAGTAATTTGCTTTTAAGGTTTAGAACCAGTTTCCCTACATTAAATATTATTGATTAAGATGAACCGGCTTTGCTGTTAGCACAAGAATTTGTTCGTAGCGCGATGGTAGAGTCCCGGTAGAAAGTAGTATTGTTAATTATATAACAGAACTTTCTGGTGACGGCGGGCGGGCCAACTGTCTGAGGCGCGATGGCAAGTCCCGATAGATAGCGATAAGTTTCGTGTCAAGACTTAACTTTATTAAAATGGCGGGAGGGCTAACTGTCACTCGCTGAAATATTTGTGCTAACGGCCCGGTGGTATGGGTAGTTGCCGTCTGTGTCGGGGTTGGCATGTGTTTTTGCACAGTCCCGATAAATGAGCAGGATTTTCGTGTCACGATAAAGGTGTCCAGATGAGTGAGTCCCGATAAATGGGCAGGATGTGTCACGTCAAGATAAAATAGTACAGATGGCGATGCAAAAACCATGACAACGGCGCGAAGGCCAGCAGCCCCATAGACTTTGTCACGGTAGCAGGAATGGTCACGGTACTGAAATTATGATAAGTTAGTAGAATCTTTCGACTTTTGTATTTGGTTGATTACGAATGTGTCCGGGCTGCTGAAGGCAATTACCTATACCATCCGTGTTATGTTTAGGCCGGGATTAAAAAACTGTCAAACGATAAGAAATTGTCACGGTAAATGAATCTGTTATTTAATTCACAATGTTGTCGAGCTGTGATTATTTCTAATTAATTTTTGATGCATCTGACACTTACCCCGGTGGTTTTTGTTATAGGACTATCATAGACCATGTAAGCTCTATTATACCAGAGAGATATATTGAAAATATTTGAATTGCTTGTTTCATCTTCAAAGACTGTTGCAAAGTTGCAATATCTTCCAAATCCTGAGAAACTTCCAGACCAGCTACTTCCACTTGGAACAGCATTGAACATGCTGCTGTTTGATGCACCAGCATTTGGTTTGTTCCAATAATCTGTACCAATTACTTTTAATTTTCCACTTGCAACTAAATCCCCTCCAAGTCTATTGATCAGAATTGTCCAATCCTCTTCAGTTGGAATACGCCATCCAGTGGGGCATAGTTTGTCAGTATTAATGGAATACCAGTTATATAATGCACCATAAGGAATTCTCATGCTAGTATCATTATTATACCAGCAATAGGCTGAGCTTGTTAAATTGCCCCATAATAGTGAGTCAGAAATATTTGAAATCAAAGTGCTGTCATTAAATCTGGTAGATCTCAAATTTTCTGCCATCCAGATCTGTGTCCCGATCCCAATAGTTTTGTATGAATTACCTTCAATGTCGTTAATTATTCCTTTTAGACCAGTATAGCCAGGATCTAACGGGGTTGGTGTAGGCTCACAACTTGGAGAAAATAGAATAAGTAATGCAATAATTACATAAAGAAAAGTTGAATATCTATTTCGTTTTGCCATAATGTTGATTAAACATTTGATTTTAACATCGGGTTGTTTGAAGTAACGTCTTAAAAGCATTGGTTATTATTTAGATGGTTGAGAAAAGATAAACAGCAGAATTAAAAAATCTGGTTTTTGCACAGTCCCGGTAAGTGGGCAGTAATTACGTGTCATGATAAAGTTGTCCAAATGGCTGAGTCCCGATAAACAAAACGAAATTCCCGCGTCATGATAAAATTGTCAAGATAATGATGCAAAAACCATTGAGAATTTTGATCGATAAAGATGCTATCAAGATGAACGGAATTCCTCTTTTTGAGTTATGTTTAGGCCTTGGTTGTCAGGATGTTGCAGTAACAGCGCCGCAGGCCGGCTTAAACATAACGGCCCGGCGGTTTGGTTAGTTGCCGTCTGTGTCGGGGTTGGCATGTGTTTTTGCACAGTCCCGATAGATGAGCAGGATTTCTGTGTCACGATAAAGTTGTCTAGATGACTGGGTCCCGATAAATGAGACGGATTTGTCACGCTGCGATAAAACAGTCAAGATGAAGATGCAAAAACCATGACAACAGCGGGTCGGCCAGCAGCCCTATTGACTTTGTCACGGTAGCAGGAATAGTCACGGTACTGAAATATTGATAAATGGATGAATGCTTTAGACATAGATATTTCGTTGAATACGAATGTGTCCGGGCTGCTGAAGGCAATTAACTAAACCGACCGTGTTATAGTGCGTTTAATTTTAAGTCCTGGTATAGGGCAGAATTTGTCCGGATATAGAAATCCCAGTTTGAAAGACATTGTAATCATGGCATATTATTTCTGATCCATATTTAAGTTTGCAATGTCCTTCCGTGAGTTAAGACCAATTTTTGAATAGATCCTGTTTATGTGAGTCTTTACAGTACTTATTTCTATGTTTAGTAATTCAGAAATCTCTTTGTTTGATTTACCATCAATAAGAAGTGCAAATATTTTCCTCTGTTGCAAGCTTAAGTCAGCTATGGGATTTGGATTTCTTTTAAGTTTTGCAATTGTCTTTGATGTCAGATATCCAAGAACGAATATAATGCAACAAATAATTACATAGTACCAAGTGTTCTTTTTTCCGGAGATTGGGATTTCTTTTCTGAATTCTACAAAATAGGAAGATTGTTCCTTTCTCCATTTGGATAAGAAGTTTTTATAATACTGCTGATTAGTAGGGTAGTTTTGTTCAAATTTACTTTTATAGAGGGCATACAAGGAAACTATTGGATTTGAACAAGTATCTGCCACTTGCCGAAGCTTTTCAAAGACAGAACTTCTGATTAAACTGGTTTTAATAATAGAACCGTTAAATTTTGTGGAATCAAGATAAGTAGCTATTGCATTAACCTGCTGAAGTATTTGGTTCGGATAATAACCCTCGATTATAATACCTTTAATAATATCAGAATCAATTGTATCTCTTATTTGTACCATTGAGTGATTATTCGCAATTAAGAAAAAGTGGTTCTCATCCTTCCCACCGATGATTAATGAAGCTGGAGGATCTGTTTTTTTTGAAAAGTGAAGTCTATATAAGTTGTCATTATCCGGAAGGAATTGCATGTTAAAAGTAAATTTTCCCAATGGATCAATATTTGCTTTTTCAACAATAATTTCATTTGACATTGAGTACATGTCATTGAAGTTTGAAATAATCGACAAATAAACCTCAGGTTTCCAAATTGCAGTGTCAATAATGATTTGACCCGATATACCAGATTGAGATTTAAGATTTTGACTTGTAAAACCAATCAACAAAAAAATCAGGAATTTATATTTCACCATCCTTTAAGAATTTACTTTTTAATGGATGATTGATCAAAGTCAATATTCAAAGTGCCTTTTACATTCTTTGGGATTACATTAATTTTCCATTCCCCGATAATGGGTGATTCAACTAATTTGGAAATCCGCCCGGTAACTGTTTCGTTTTGGGTAGGGTTGAAAGTTTTTCCTGTTGTTTTTATGGAATTCTGACTACCAACGGAATATTTCCCCTGTTCCTCGCCTGTGGGATCAAAAACCTCAATTGTTAACTCACCAGTATGTACAATTGAAGAGATCTGTAGTTTTAAAACATTATTTGTCTCAGTTACTTGAATTGAAATTTCAATTTTTTCATTCTCCCCATCGAAGTTAATCGTCTTATGAAGACTAAACTCAGTTCTGTCAATCTGACCAGTCTGATTCTTTGTTTGGCCGGATGTAGAATTTACACTAAAGAAGAGAATTAAAAGTGTGATTGGTAATGCGTGAAATAGATTTTTCATAGTACTAAATTTAAGATTAAAAACTTTATCACAAATCTATTTCAAGAATTATTGCCAAAGATGAAAAAAAGGGTTGATTAATAGGTGACAAAGGGTTTAAATGAGATTGAACAACTCACAGTTCAGATATATTTTCTAAAAATATTTCAATAACCGGAATTAGAAGCAGCAGTCATGTTAAGAAAATCTGCATGAGTGCAAAGTTATAAGTCACGATAAAGTTGTCAAGATTGAGATTCAAAAACCATTACAAAATTGTCAAGGTAGTGAGGTCTTTTAAAGGATTCTTTGAAGCAGGATTAGTCACGAGATACAAATTTAAATTAATGCAATGAACTTGAGTTATAGTGCGTTTGTCCGGGTCTAACCGGGGTCTGTCACGGGCAGCAAATGCACTATAACGGCCCGGTGGTATGGGTAGTTGCCGTCTGTGTCGGGGTTGGCATGTGTTTTTGCACAGTCCCGATAGATAGCGATAAGTTTCGTGTCACGATAAAGGTGTCCAGACGACTGAGTCCCGATAAATGATACGAATTTGTCACGATATGATAAAACAGTCAAGATGACGATGCAAAAACCATGACAACGGCGCGTTGGCCAGCAGCCCCATAGACTTTGTCACGGTAGCAGGAATAGTCACGGTACTGAAATTATGAAAAGTTAGAAGAAACTATCGACAAGTGTATATCGTTGATTAATAAATTGTAAGGTCT
>JANNKF010000331.1:0-2151 GCA_031396165.1 Bacteroidales bacterium
GAGCTAACAAACGTAACCCCATTTGGGCGAATCCATTTATTTTTTGGATCGCCTGGATCGGTCATCTGTTTAATTTCAAATTTAAATTCCCCAATCGCGCCTCTATTCGCTGAATACCGTCTAATATGATAGCTTGCCATACCATATCCCTTATCGTATTGCCAAAATACAGTTTGCCAACCACTTTCTATTTCCGCACCTCCTTCGGAAGGTATGCTAATATGATCTACTATGGCGTTATTGGGAAGTAAATGTGCGGGCACCTCCCAATCCAATACATGGAAATTCCGTTCAGGCACACACTCCCACCATAAACAACCATGTGAAATATATTGGAAAGAGAAAACACAACATGTTATGCTTGTTAACAGTGCAAAAATGGACAGTACAACAGTTTTCTTTTTCATGACAACCTCTAATTGCGAATGTTAAAGTAATCGGCAGGAAAATAATTCTTTTGAGGATAGGGATAGTAAGGTGGTGGAAATCCAGCAGGAGCGCGTTGGAAATTTCCCATTCCATGCATCTCTAACTCTGCGCGAAGTTGTACATCACTAATGCCTGCCGAACCATACCTTTTCGCCAAATCGTATCCAAAATCTACAGCAGCCTGGTCTTGGGGATTGTCGCATTTATCAGGTGAAAGTATGTTGCCTTTAAAACAAGCCAAAGAGTCATATGGAATCCCTTTTTTTGCTAATTCTTCTTTTATATCATCCTGTTCAAGTTTTCCACCAGCAACCGCGGCAATAAAATGGTCTATTTTCGCCAAGCCTGCAATATAACCAAAGTGGATATTACCTGGTGTTGAATAATCAAACCAGTCACAATTTTTGCCCGCCCCGCATAATACAATGCTTTTGGTGCCTAACACATTGTCGATTCCTCTTTTGATATCCCATACTTTTCCAGTAGCCTCCAAAAAATAAAATCCAACATATGCAGCGGCAAATAATGCAGGTGATAATATCTTTTCAGCAGCTGTTATTGAAAAAGCAATTGCTTTTACCCTATTATCCTGGCCATGTTTTGTCATCGCCTCTGCAAGATAGCCTGTAAGGTCACGTTGTGGATATATGTCTCCATCAAACAGACAGTCATCCGTAAATCCAGTTATGTTAGCAGTACTCGAAGAGGTGGAATATTGAGACAATGCTCGGCTTAATATTTGTGAAGTGGTTTCAGGAGAATTTCCACTCGGGTCAGTTTTATTTATTGGATTCCCTTCGACATAATTCCAGCGGTTGAGGGAGAGCGGTCTGTTATAATCGCCGAGCCATGAATCTTTGCTGGTGAAACGTCCGGTCACGGGGGAGTACATTCGGGAGCGCAGATAAATTAACTTAATGTAACTGTCCTGTTGCTCCCCAGTATACCCCCACGCGGACTGACCCTCCCCGCTGACTTGAGTCACCACGCCATAGGGATCATACGATTTGGCGTAGATGACCTCGCCCGCGGTATTGGTCAACTGGCGCACACTTCCAAGCGCATCGCCCAGGAAATATTCAGCGGTTGAATTGTTGGTTTGCGAGATTCTTCCAAGCCCGTAAGTATAAGAAGTTGTCCCATCACTGAGGACTTGAGTCAAGCCAGTGTTGAGATCAAGGGTGTAATTGACTCCGTTTTGCGAGAGCCTGTCGCCAAGTCCATTGTACTGATAACTGCTCACTGTTGACTGACCACTCACCGAGATCAACCGATTGGCGGAATCATAGGCAAAGGTATTCTGTCCATCGTTGAGCAGGTTGCCGTTGGCGTCGAAGGTGTAGGTCTGCCCGCCTGCGCTGGTCGTACGATTTGCATTGTCATAGACATAGTTCGTTGTGGCAAGTTGAGTCGTTTCTGTGAGTCGATTGCCTACTGAATCATAAGTATAGCCGTAGGTATCTCCTGTGGAATAGTCCGCAGAGGTGAGGCGATAGAGCGGATCGTAATCGTAGTTGATAGTGACGGATCCGCTTTGCTGGAGGTGAGTTGGCGGACTGATCCCAGGGCAAAGGCGAGCCGAACTTTCCAAGTTTGGTTCGCCTTTTTGGTGGGAGAATGTTCGGCAAGACCAAGTAATTCATGCAGCTATCATTAATCAACGCATTGGGTCATGCGTTCATCAACCGCTTGAAGCAACTCGTTTACTTTTTGCGATGTTAT
>JANNKF010000343.1:0-23949 GCA_031396165.1 Bacteroidales bacterium
ATCCCAGAAATGACGCCATGAACCATGGTACCGGGTTGGGTTGAACGTCCTAACTGGTGCAGGACCCAGCCACATATCAAAGTCCACACCTTCGGGAACCGGCTGATCAGGAACAATAGTTTGCCCGGCTCCATAACCGAAGTTTGCCCAAATATTTATCTTCCTGAGTTTACCAAGTGAACCGTTCTTAACAAGATCCATTGTTTTCTGAAAAATGAACCCGCTTCTTTGCTGCTGCCCGATCTGTACTATCCTGTTATATTTTTTTGCAGTCTTCACCATAATGTTGCACTCTTCGATACTGTTCGCCATTGGTTTTTCGCAGTAGACATCCTTACCGGCCTGAAGCGCATAAACCATTATCAGACAGTGCCAGTGATCGGGTGTGCCGATGATAACTGCATCAATATCTTTCTGTTCGAGCAGCTTGCGGAAATCGCTGTATAGTTTTGGAGATTGATTAAAGTTCTTTTTAACCTCAGCTGCCTTTTCATTCAGGACTGAGTTATCGATATCGCACAAAGCAACACAGTTGATACCAGGATTGGAAAGGTGGTGCTGCAGAATTCCAAAACCCATATTTCTACACCCGATTAGTGCAACATTCAGGGAATCAGAAGGATCTGGTTTTCCTGAAGCTTCTAGGGCTGGCAAAACTGAAGCCATTCCTAATCCGGCTGATGTTAATGCTGTTTTTTCGATAAAATTTCTTCTGTTCATTTTCATCAGGTATTAATTTTATTTTCCGGGTACCTTAACCATAATGGGTTTTAGAGGTTTTCCTGTGACATCGGTATTATTGTGAGTTACTTTATTCATCTCAATGTTGTTAATCATTTTAAAACTGAACGGCTGTATCTCAGATCCTGTGTTGAAAGAAGTCTTTTCAAGAATTATTTTATTTCCTGATTCAGCTTTTAAAATAAATGAAGTGTCCTGTTTAAGAAAGGCTGTTTTTTCAATTGAAATAACATTGAAGTTCTTCGCATAAAAAAGTACACCTGAGAGCATTCTGGCTCCTTCAAACGCATCTGGATTTTTATCTGCTTCTTCTCTGAAAGAAAAAGATGAATTGCGGATTTTCAGGTTAAAGAGCAATGAGGTATCTCCCTCAATATAAAATGCACTGAGCAAGCCTTTTGCCATTACCTTTTCGAACGAGATTGATGTGGCTGGCTGACCTGTCTGCCACAAACCATTCCGGAAGTTGTAAACATAAAAGTTATCTACATTTTCAACAGTGATATCCTTAATTACCCAGTTTCCACTCTGTAATTTCGGGTTCTCATCCTTCGGCGAGAAGTGGACAAAGGCTGAAAGCATATTAGTTCTTTTTTGAATTTTATGTATGTATTCTCCCGGTCCCCAGAACCTGCACTTTTCTACTGAAAGGTTGAGGCATCCCATCCTGAATCCGTTGCATGAAGTATTTATACTGCAGCCACTGATTTTAAAATCGTGGTTATCATTTCCGGCAAAGGCATCATCACCGGTTCGGAAATCGCATCCTTTGACAGTAAAGTTGTCACAAAATCTTGTGTGCAGTCCATCATGACCTGCGAGAATTGTAACATTTGTTACAATTCCATAGGAGCACTTTCTGCAGTTAACTGCCCAGTTCGCTGAGTTTTTAATTGTAATTCCACTGAGTTTAATATTTCTGCAACCTAAAAGCTTAATGCAATGTGGTCCCCTGAATCCCTCCTCACCCTTTGGATTATAGCAGTCTACTCCATCAATAACACCCTCGCCGGAAATTGTAATGTCAGAAAGGTCTTTTCCATAAAAGAAAGCATCATTCCTATAGTCGGTATATTTATCACTTCCCTGTAAAAGGACACCCTTATCGAGTTGCAATGTAACCTTGCTCTTTAACATTATTGTACCACTGAAATAAGTGCCTTGGGTAAAGTGAACTATTCCACCTCCTTCACTATCACATTTATCAACTGCCTGTTGAATAATTTCAGTCATTAGAGCGGATCCTGCTGGTTTAAGGATAATTTCAGTCTTTCTATCAGCAACACCAGATAAGTCTGTATTCCCAATAAAAAGAAGTACAGAAATCTTTAACAGAATGCTAAAAACATTATTATTCATCACCAAAAAGTTTTTTAGCCTCATTAAGCATCACTTCAGTTGCAGTTGCCCCGGAGCGGGTTGCCCCGGCTTCCCTCATTTTTAGAAGATCATCAAGTGTTCGAACACCTCCTGCACATTTTACCTGAACTTTTGGTCCGGCATGTTTCCTCATGAGTCTGATATCTTCAAGCGTTGCCCCCTTGTAGTTATAATCACCATTGGGTAGTTTTACATATCCATAGCCGGTTGATGTTTTCACAAAATCGACGCCGGCTTTGGTACAGATTTCACAAAGCCGGATCTTGTCTTCTTCCTTTTTTATATAATCGTTCTCAAATATCACCTTTATTATTGCCCTGTTCTGATGGCATGTTTCAGTAATTGCTTTTATCTCCTTTTCAACATAGTCCCAGTCACCCCCAAGGGCCTTTCCTATGTTGATTACCATATCAATTTCGGTTGCCCCATCGTTACAGGCTGTTTCAGCCTCAAATACTTTCACTGAAGTTGAGCTGTTGCCATGGGGAAATCCGATTACGCAACCCACTGCAACTTCGGAACCTTTAAGAAGTTGAACAGCCTGCCGCACTGCATAAGGTTTTACACAGACAGATGCCACATTGTATTTCAAGGCCACTGCACATTCCCTTATCAGATCACTGTCAGTCATAACAGGATTGAGTATCGAATGATCTATCATTTTTGCCAGCTCTCTTACTTTTGTCATTTTTATACAGTTTTGTAGAACAAAATTATCATTATATTTCAAAATTATTACCTGATAATGAAAGACATAAATTTTTTCCTTAAAGAACATGGTATCAGAGCAGCTGATATTGATATTCAGAATTTTGTAGATATTATTACTGCAGAGATGGTAAATGGTCTTCAGGGGCCGGAAAGTTCACTTCGTATGATTCCTACTTACATAGAAGCTGACAATCAGTTCCTTCGTGAAATTCCTGTTTTGGCCATCGATGCAGGAGGTACCAACTTCAGGGCAGCAATAATCAGGTTTAACAAACAGGGCAGTTTGGAAATCAGTGATATTATAAATAAAAGGATGCCCGGAATTGACGGGGAAATTTCAAAGGATGAATTTTTTGAAACTATTGCAGGCTATGTGAGGCCACTGGCCGAAAGATGTGAACGGATAGGGTTCTGTTTTTCCTATCCGTCGGAAATACTTCCTGACAAAGATGGGATACTTCTTCAGTTCTGCAAAGAGGTGCAGGCCCCCGGAGTTGTTGGCGAACTAATTGGTAAAAACCTGCTTAATGCCCTGAAAATGAATGATAAGCAAGTAGTGTTGCTGAACGATACTGTAGCGACATTGCTCGCCGGAAAATCTGCCTCGGTTGGAAAGAACTTTGACTCTTTTATTGGCTTCATACTCGGTACAGGAACTAATACCTGTTATATCGAAGGCAACGCCAACATTACAAAAAAGTGTGGTCTCGATCTCAGGAAGAGCCAGATTATTAATATTGAGTCCGGAAACTTCGGTAAAGCTAAACAGACAGACATTGATACTTTGTTCGATAACACAACTGTTAATCCTGGAGATTATACTTTTGAGAAAATGATATCAGGTGGTTACATTGGCAGTCTCTGTCTGGTTGCATTGAAAAAAGCAGCAGAAGAAGATATGTTTTCAGCAAAGACTAGTGTCGGAATTAAGACATTGAAGGAATTATCTACTGAAGAAATTAATCTATACCTGAGTAATTCAGGATCAGATCGCGGGTCTCTTTTGAAATATATTAAAAGTAAAAATGATGAAGAGAGTTGTGTTATTATTGTCGAATCTATTATCGAGCGGGCAGCAAAGTTGGTAGCTGCAATTATTGCTGCAGTTCTGCTTAAAACAGGCAAAGGAAAATCACCTGATCGTCCGGTTCTTATAACAGTTGAAGGTTCAACATATTATAAATTGAAAAATCTTAAGAGCCTTTCAGAAATTTATCTCAGAGAGTACCTCAGCGAAGAGAAGAAAAGGTATTATGAGTTTACAGAAGTTCCTCAATCGAGTCTTGCAGGTGCTGCGCTGGCAGCATTAATAAATTAATAAGCAGCATTATATGTTGGAAAAAATATTGGAAAGGAGGGGATTCAGGTTAATTCTGTTTTTTGGGATATCGTTAATTATTACATTGATCAGCGCAGATAATTTTTTCTTTTGGGATACAATTTCTCAGATATCAACCCCTGCAAACTGGTATTATGATAATAATTTCAGGTATTTCTTTCTCCCTGATGATATTGCAACCGGACATCCCACTTTTGTGGGAATGTACTTAGCTTTCCTGTGGAAATTGTTAGGGAAAAACCTTCTGGTTTCTCATTTGGGCATGTTGCCGTTTATTTATGGGATTCTGTATCAGCTCGACGTATTCTTGAAAAACAGCGATAAAGGAAGGATAATTCCGTTCTTAATTCTTCTGATGGTAATTTGTGATGCAACCCTTCTCTCACAAATGTCTATGATTACTTTTGATATTCCCCAGATTTTCTTCTTTATATGGTCCCTGAATAGTCTTTTATATGGAAGACATTTAAGTCTTTCGATTTCCTTTACAGCGCTTGTAATGACTAGCCTTCGTGGATCAGTTTGCGGATTTGGGGTTATGGCTTTTGCAATTCTGAATAGCCTGAGGGAAAATCATAAGTTTTCCCTTAAACCCCTTTTACCTTTTCTGCCTGGATTACTTGCTCTTACACTCTTTTTTACAGTTTTCTTCATTGAAAAGCACTGGATAATACATAACCTCTCTTCAAAAAGATGGGCAGAGTCTTCAGAATTTGCCTCCTTGTCAGAGATTTTTAGAAACATTGGTTTGGTTGCCTGGCGTTTGATAGATTATGGCAGGTTAGGAGTCTGGTCAATCTTCCTGTATTTACTTTTTAAATTAGTTAAAAGAAGAGCGCTGTTCGACAAATTCTTCTCAGATACGTTTTTTATGGCAATATGCCAGTTTGCTGTTATATTCCCGGTAGTTGTAATCTATAGAAATCCTTTCGGACATAGATATTTTCTTCCGGTAATTATTCTTGTTACAATTTCTGTAACTTATTGGATACTTAAATATTCAAAATACAGGAACCTCCTCTATGGCCTTGCTTTTACTGTAACTATAAGCGGCTACTTTTGGATTTATCCTAAAATGATAGCACAGGGATGGGACGCTACTCCAGCGCATTGGCCTTACTATTCTGCCAGAAATGAGATGCTCGGATACATTAAATCTAAAAGTATCATGGTTGGAGAAGTCGGTACGTTTTTCCCGAATAAAGCATCATTCAGATTGATTGATCTTAAGGATGAGTCCGGTATGTTTAAAGATGCTGATTTTGAAGAAGATGAATATATTTTGTTCTCGAATGTTTATAATCTTAAAGATGCTCAGATAAATGATTTGTTTTCAGGAAAGAACTGGATCATTGAAAAGGAGATTAAAAACAAAGGTGTCTGTGTTATTTTGTTTAGAAGAAATGCAAATATCACCGATCGATTACCTTAATGCACATCTGGTCAATCAGATCCATTGCGTAATCTCCCATAGTGGGTCCAAACCATCCCATAAGTTTTGATTCATAATGATCGAGATAGAAATATTTTCCGGGCATGATATAACCGATATAACTTCCATTATACCCTGATACTATAGCATCATAACCTTGTCCGGCAAGCATCCTTTTAATCAGTAGAGCTGATTCGCCGCTGAAATCCCCGGGAGTGAAGATCCACATCAGATTATTTAAACCTAAAGTCTGTAGATAAACATTCTGAGGCAGCGGCATTAGTCTGTTACTCAGCCCGGTTGTGAGGTTTTTATTGGTTGACAATCTGATATGGTACTCAGGCAGATTAATTTTAAGTGACAAAGAAGAGAGTGTTACCTTATCCTTCAATTTTAATCCAGGCAGATACGTCATTACGCTATCTGCCAGTGATTCACCGATATACTTTGCAGTCTCAAATTCATCTCCCTGCCCTACAGGACTTTGGCTTCCCGTGGATCCTGCACAGAAAATGGCCAGATCAGCGGATGTTTCTTCCATTTTCCTCTGCCAGTACCCCGGATAATCCCCGCTTATCAGCATGTTTTTTCTGCCGACAGTTGTTGCATGTGCCGAAAATGAGCCGATCACTGCTTTTTTACCTTCAGTCTGTTGAATAAGAATAAAGCTGAAATCTGTATTAATAGTCTCCTGATTACCCGTAAGTCTGTTTCTCGTATAGGGTGAAGCATTAAAACCTGAAGATCCCAGTCTTGCTGGCTGAAGATCCGACATTGCCAACAAAACGGCTGTTCTTATCCGGCTGATCAGCCAGTTCTCCAAAGCTTTATTTTCTTTTCCTGCAAAAGCTTTTGCCATCAGTCCAAAACCCCAGCCGCCAATACTAGAATGGGAGTGAGTGGCTGAAAAGAATAACTGATCCCGGTTAATACCTTCGCGTGACAGCTGTAAAGAAACTTCATCAATAATATTTGGGGGCATGATGAGTAAATCTGCACTTATCAAAACAACTGTCTGACTACCGGACCTTAAGGCAACAGCCTTAACAAACACACTATCATGGATACCCTCAGCAGGCTTCCCTCTTCTGTTGCCGTAGCCTGCCAGGGGAATGATGTTTCGTTTAACCTCTTTCTTACTGTTATATTTCTTGTTCAGGTCGGGAGTAATGCTGATTTTTGAGAATCCGGCTAATAATGGATCGTTTGTATTGCTAATTGAGGGTTTTATGCTGTCAAGACGGGATTTTGTTTTTTGATAATAATCAGCTTTGAAATAAGGAGTTTTAACAACAGCACAACTGTTTAAAATCAATATCAGTATAAGCCCCGGAGTAATTTTGGATATATTGATTTCCAGTTGTTTCATAGTTTTTTTGTGACGGCAAGGTACAAAAAAACAATTATTGTTGGCTTTCACACTTAATCACAAACCCACGTTGTCATCCCGAAGCGCAGCGAGGGATCCCCGGGACTTTAATCTAATCCATTTATATTTTGGGAACAAGTACCATTTTTTATTTTAAATACTTACCTTTTGCGATCAATTATTCCTTACCTACATGAAAATTCAATTAATTGTACGAGTGATGATTATGATATTTATTTTGAATCATAATCAGGTTTCTGCACAGAAGATTTACCTCTCACCTGCAGGAAATGATGCCAATCCGGGAACCCTTGAAAAACCTCTGGCATCTCTTAACGCTGCCCGTGATAAGGCACGGGATCACAGGAAATTGAATCAGGTTGCCGGACCCCTGGAGATTATTGCCTTTCCGGGCGAGTATATTATGTTCCAGCCGCTTATTCTTTCTGCAACAGATAGTGGTACAGAAACATCACCTCTTGTTTTTAAAGCTGAAACAGGAGAGAAGGCCATCTTCCGCGGTGCCGTTCCGGTTACAGGGTTTGAAAGGGTTAATGAAAAACTCTGGCGTGCATTTGTTCCACAGGTTGCCTGGTATGATTCGTACTTCGAACAGTTATATGTGAATGGAAGGAGAGCTGTGAGGGCGCGAACACCAAACAACGCTTTTAGTACTATCAGAAAAGTTGAGGAGACAGTTGTTGAAAAAGGTACTGGCAGGGCTCCGGCCGTAGCTGTTCAGAAAATACTTATTGACAGTTCCGATGTTTATTCTTTTGAATCTTTTACAGAGAACGACTATGAGGATGCACTGCTTGTATTTTACCATAACTGGGACAATACGAGGAAGCGGGTTCTCAACTTTGATAAGCGGCAGTCTGCACTTTATATTGCCGGAGAGGGAATGAAACCATGGAATCCCATAAATAATAAATCACGTTGGTTCGTTGAGAATTTCAAGGCCGCTCTTGATGCCGAGGGTGAATGGTTTCTGGAGAGAACAGGATACCTTTATTATATTCCTTTACCCGGAGAAACAATTGAAAATTCGACTTTTCAGGCTCCCATTCTCAAGGAGTTTATCAGAATTGAAGGAGAGTCAGCCGGGAAACGCGTAAATAATATTGTATTTGAAAACCTTGTATTTGAGGTAACCGGTTACCGGACTCCCCCGGCGGGTAACGAGCCTGCACAGGCAGCAGCACCGGTTGATGCAGTTGTAACACTCGACTTTGCAGAGAATATCTCATTTCAAAACTGTGAAATAGCCCATACGGGTACTTATGCTTTCTGGTTTCGAAGGGCATGCAGCAACTGTTCTGTCAGTCAGACATATATGCACGATCTCGGAGCAGGAGGGGTCAAGATCGGAGAGACTGTAATCAGGCCGGTTGAGGATGAGATTACGAAAAATATTACAGTTGACAATAATATAATAAGGGATGCCGGACATGTTTTCCCATGTGCTGTTGGCATCATATTATTTAACGCAAGCGACTGTAAATTAACGCATAATGAAATAGCAAACCTGCGATACTCGGGAATATCTGCCGGATGGGTATGGGGATATGCTAACAGTCCATCGAAGAGGAATACAATAGAGTTTAACCATATTCACCATCTGGGATGGGGAGAGCTTTGCGATATGGGAGGAGTCTATACCCTTGGCGCATCCGAGGGCACAACTGTGTCAAATAATATTGTTCATCACATCTATTCTTATGATTATGGCGGATGGGGACTTTATACTGATGAGGGATCGTTCGGCATTATTGAGGAAAATAATCTGGTTTATGAGTGCAAGAACTCAGGGTTTCATCAGCATTACGGGAAAGAAAATATTATCAGGAATAACATTTTTGCAATGAACATCAGAGGCCAGCTTCAGGCAACCCGGATTGAAGAGCACCGTTCAATAAGTTTCACAAATAATATTATTTATTTCACCAGGGGAAATCTTCATGTCAATAACTGGTCGAAATTCAACCTGTTCACCGATTACAACTGCTATTGGGATACACGGACAAAAGATATCCGGTTCACAGATAAGTCTTTTGATGAATGGAAGAAAGCGGGAAAAGACATTCATTCAATAATTGCCGATCCCATGTTTGTGGATCCTGAAGGGTTTGATTTCCATTTTAAGAATTTATCTGTTCCCAAAAAGATTAAGTTTACACCGTTTGATTATTCACGTGCCGGAGTCTATGGTGCAGATAATTGGAAAAAACTTGCTATGTTTGATCCTGAGGTGGCAAAAAAATATGATGAAACAGTTAAGAATCTTGAATTAAAGTCCAATAAACAGCCTGATATATGAAATCAAAAACTGACTTCAATAAAATAACTCCTTGGCTACTTACTGTTATAAGAATAACAATAGGCTGGCATTTTTTGTATGAGGGTATCTCGAAAATTGTTGCAGTCAGCTGGAGTTCAGCCCCATATCTTGCCGGCTCCAAATGGATCTTTGCGCCGCTCTTCAATGCCATGGCAGATAACGTTGCAGTTACATCTGTAGTCGATTTTATAAACATATGGGGAATGATCCTGGTTGGACTCGGACTTCTTGCAGGACTTTTAACACGTTGGGCCAGTATAGGCGGTGCTACAATGCTGCTTTTTTATTTTGTTGCCTATCCGCCGGTTCCTGGTTACACTACTGGTGTTCCGGTTGAGGGGAGTTATTTGTGGATCAATAAAACTCTGATAGAGTTTTTTGTACTCATTGCTTTTTCATTTATGTCATCCGGCTATCATTTTGGTATTGACCGGCTTATTACGAGATGGAAGGAAGAAAAAGCACGAAAACCTGTTGGTGAAAAGCCGTCTGAAACAAAAAAAGTACTCGACAGGCGCGAAGCTATAAGGGATCTTATTTCGGTTCCTGCCCTCGGAATTTTTGCCTATGCATTATACAGAAAAAGGAAATGGGATAGTTTCGAGGAGAAATTATTAAAGGTTGAAGGTATCGACGCCAACTCAAGTGCTACCCTTCTCAGCTTCAATTATTCAACTATCAAAGATCTCAAGGGCGAGGTTCCAAAAGGGATAATCAAGTATACCGGCAAAGACGGAAAGCCTGCTGACTTTGAACTAAGCCGGCTGATTATGGGCGGTAATCTTATTGGTGGATGGGCCCACGCCCGTGACCTTATTTATGTTTCCAAGCTTGTAAAGACCTATCATACTGATGAAAAGGTGATGCAGACTCTTGCTCTGGGAGAAAGATGCGGCATTAATTCGATTATTTCAAATCCACAAATGGGCAGGATCTTTCAAAAATATAAACATGAATTCCGTGGCAAAATAAAATTCATTTCTGACTGCGGCACAAACCTCGACTTTCAGAAAGGAATTGAGCTTTCGTTACTAGCCGACTGGGATGCACTTTATTGTCAGGGTGAAATTACTGACCGCTGGGCAAATGCTGAATGGGATGATCCGAAAAAGAGAACTGTGTCTGAGAGAATGGAACTTATCAGAAAGGGACTTGAGGAAATACGGAAGAACGGTAAACCGGCCGGTATTGGTGCTCACAGGATTGAAGCAATAAAAGTATGTGTTGAACATGGACTTAAACCTGATTTCTGGGTAAAAACCTGTCATAACTATAATTACTGGTCCGCACAGTCTGGTGCACCATGGAAAGACAACCTCTTCGATTTTGATCCGGAAGAGACTATCAGATTCATGGGAACGTTGCCGGAACCATGGATAGCTTTTAAAGTTCTTGCTGCCGGAGCAATTAAGCCTGAAGATGGTCTTAAATATGCATATACAAACGGAGCCGATTTCGTGTGTCTTGGTATGTATGATTTCCAGATCGTTGAGGATGTTAATATAGCACTTAATGCTCTTGAAAAGGCTAAAATCCGTCAAAGGCCATGGATGGCTTAAAACGAATAAGTTTTCTGGCAACAGGATTATGCTGGTTGACTTTTATTTCTGCACAGCCCTCAAAACATCCCAATGTTGTACTGATAATTACCGACGACCAGGGCTATGGTGATTTTGGATACACAGGAAATCCGCATGTAAAAACACCTGTGCTTGACAGTTTTGCGAGAGAGAGTGTAAGGTTCAGTAATTTCTATGTCAGCCCCGTATCTGCTCCAACCCGCTCGAGTCTGATGACAGGTCGTTATTCACTCAGAACCGGTGTCAGGGACACGAACAACAGTGGTGCAATAATGTCTGCCGAAGAGATCACAATAGCTGAAATTCTGAAGAAGGAGGGTTATGCCACCGGTCACTTCGGGAAATGGCATCTTGGTGATAACTATCCATCGCGGCCAATTGACCAGGGTTTTGATGAATCAATAATGCATCTTGGAGGAGGAATGGGCCAGCCCGGTGATATCACTACATATTTTCGAGGCGACAGCAGTTACTTCGATCCTGTACTCTGGCATAACGGCAAACGTGAAAGCTTCACAGGTTACTGTTCTGATATTTTTGCCAATCAGGCAATAGGTTTTATCGAAAAGAACAGTAAAAATGCATTCTTCTGTTACCTTGCCTTTAATGCACCTCACACTCCGCTGCAGGTACCTGAAAAATATTATAATATTTATAAGGATATTGACCCTTCACTGGGATTTGAAAAGCTGATGCAGCCTCAGATGACTGAAAAGGATAAGGAGGATGCCAGGAAGGTATATGCCATGGTTTCAAACATTGATGAGAATGTGGGGAAAGTACTTAAAAAGCTTGACGATCTGCATCTTGCTGAAAATACTGTTGTAATTTTTATGACCGATAACGGACCACAGCAGCGTCGCTATGTAGCAGGTATGCGCGGATTAAAAGGAACTGTATACAGAGGTGGAGTAAAAGTGCCGTTCTGGATCAGATATCCCGTTCTGAAGAAATCTAATATTGATATTGAAGCAACTGCTGCCCATATCGATGTTTTACCAACCCTCGCAGGTTTATGCGATGCATCACTTCCTGAAAACGTAGTATTAGATGGTGTTGATCTCATTCCGTTTATAGATACTGAAAAGAAGAGTATACCTGAAAGGTCGTTATTCTTCTATTGGACAAGGCATTCACCCGAGCTGTATAATAATATTGCCCTTCAGAGAGGAAAGTACAAACTGGTTGGAAACACAGATTATAATTCTCCTGCTGATAAATTTGAACTCTTTGATCTTGAGAAGGATCCTTATGAGAAGAATAATCTTGTGATTGACTTTCCTTCTGTTGCCAAATCTTTGAAAGCTGAACTTGACAGACAATTTAGCGAACTGGTAAGCAGCAGGAATATGTCTGAAAAGATGTATATCTCAGCCGGGACTGTAAATGAGAATCCTGTCATACTTAACCGGAACGATGCTGATGGTCAGTGGGGGGTATGGGAACAGGAGGATGCATATGGCACATGGAGGGTTCGTTTTTCGGCCGGCACCTATAATCTGAAGTTCCGGTTCATCAAGCCTGTTCCATCCGGAGGAAAGATGGTTATGGAAACAAAGACTATCATAAACCAGATGAAGAATGAGGCTGGCATGACAGATATTATTGAAATGAAGAATGTTTCAATACCTGAAATGAAATGTGATTTTACCCCATTCTATCTGACAGGCCAGAGAAAAATACTCCCGTTATGGGTCGAGATAGAAAAGATTTCTAAACCTGAGTAGTATCCGATAAAACTTAATGAAATGGCAAGATTCCCTTTACTTTCTATTGCCTTATGCGCTTCTGGTCTCATAGCCAATGCTGCTAAATCCGATAAGCCCAATGTTTTATTTGTAATAAGCGATGATCAGTCGTGGCCATATGCATCAGCTTATGGAACAGATTGGGTAAAGACACCTTGTTTCGACAGAGTTGCAAAGAAGGGAATACTATTCAACAATGCTTTTGTAACCTCTCCGGGCAGCAGTCCATCGAGGGCAAGTATCTTAACCGGCAGATATCCGTGGCAGTTAGAGGAGGCAGGTACGCATGCCAGTTCATTTCCTGCGAAGTACAAGGTTTTTACACAGGTACTCGAAGAGAATGGTTATCTGACCGGATTTACAGGCAAACCGTGGGGCCCCGGCGACTGGAAGATCTCAGGATGGAAGCAAAACCCTGTGGGGAAGGAGTATAATGAGAAAAAACTTCAGCCTCCCTACACCGGAATATCAAAAGTCGATTATTCCGGGAATTTTGAACTTTTTCTTCTGCAAAGAAAAACAGGGCAGCCATTCTTTTTCTGGTTTGGAGCCCAGGAACCTCACCGTAATTTTGAGGAGGGATCGGGAAAGAAGGAGTTGAAGGATGAGACAATTCCAAAGGTTCCAGGTTATCTTCCTGATATTTCCATTGTTAAAAACGATCTTCTCGACTATGCTGTTGAGATAGAATGGTTTGATAAACAATTGCAAAAGATCATTGGCAGACTGGAAGAGATGGGTGAACTTGATAATACCCTTATAATAATTACAGGCGACAATGGAATGCCGTTTCCAAGGGCAAAGGCCAATTGCTACGATGCCGGAATCCATGTTCCGTTAGCCATCTGCTGGGGTTCGAAAATACAGGCAGGGCAAACGGTTGACGATCTGTTAAGTATGGTCGATCTGGCACCTACTATACTCGAGGCGGCAGGACTTAAATTCGACGGATCAATACCTATGACCGGGGTTAGTATGCTGAAGTCGCTTACTTCAGACAGGTTCATGAAATCGCAGAATCAGCAGGAGATATTTGCCGGCCGTGAACGTCATTCTTCTGCCAGGTATGAAAACAGGGGATACCCGCAACGAATTATAAGAACGGTAAAATTTCTGTATATAAAGAACTATCATCCTGAATACTGGCCTTCCGGCGATCCTCAGGTGTTTAAAACTGACGGAACTCCGGGCGAAATGCATCAGGCATATCTCGATATTGATGATAGTCCCACACATCGTTATTTCAAGGATACAAATACCAAAAACCCGGGATTTCTGGAGCTATTTCTCGCTACAACAGCAAAACGTCCCGGGGAAGAGTTGTATGATATTATAAATGATCCTGATTGCATGGTTAATTTGGCAAATAAGCCGGAGTTTGAAAAAGACAGAAAGCAACTGGCAGCGCGTCTTTCAGATAGATTGAAAGAGACTGGCGATCCCCGTGAAACAGGATCAAACCCGGAAATATGGGAAACATACCCACGAATGGTGGGTGAGATCCGTAAATTTCCTGTTCAATCAAACCGATAATTTCCAACAAATGAAGAATTTGATTTCCTCAGGAGTATTGATTTTTGTATTGTTTCTTTATTCAGGATGCGAAAGAAAAACAGATGGCCCTTTTTTCGGAAACGGGTTTCATAATGGCTGGGCTGATCAGAACTCTATTGTACTATGGACGAGGTTAACCAAAAATCCTGATCTGAACAGAACAGGCCCCGGATTTCTTGTCCCCTCAGCAGCTGAGGTCAAAAAACTTGATCAAGGAGCTGATCCCGATTCAATTTACAAAGCCCAGATACCTGAAGGATTTACACTTGATCAGATGGAAGGTGCTTGCCCAGGAATGAACGGAGAAGTTAAGCTGGCCTATTTCCCTCTAAAGGAACCGGATAAAATAATTGAAACAGAATGGTCAGATGTTGATCCGGCTAAAAACTATACAAGACAATGGAAGCTCGAAAAACTTACTCCTGATACTAAATATGTTGTTGAAATTCAATCAAGGAAAGATGATAAGTCGGTTGTTTCTGACAGTATTAAAGGGTCTTTCAGGACTCCTCCTGATTCAGCTGCTGTAAGAGATCTTAATTTTTGCATTGTTACATGTCACGATTACCCAAGGCGCGACGACAGCATAAATGGTCACAGGATATATAAATCGATTCTGAATATGATGCCTGACTTTTTTGTTCACACAGGTGATGTTGAGTATTATGATAAACCAGGGCCATTTGCTCTTACTGAAGAGCTTATGAGGTTTAAGTGGGACAGGATTTTTGCGCTTCCTTACCAGCGCGATTTCTACAGGCAGGTCACAACTTACTTCATGAAGGATGATCATGATGTGTTGAGGGATGATGCCTATCCCGGACTTAAATATGGAACAGTTTCATGGGAAAGAGGACTGGAAATATTTGATAAAGAACAGTTTCCGTCAAATGAAAAACCCTATAAAACAATACGGTGGGGCAAGGACCTTCAAATCTGGATTACGGAAGGGCGCAACTATCGCAGCAGGAATAAAGAGCCTGATGGTCGGGGAAAAACAATATGGGGTGCTGAGCAGAAAGAGTGGCTGTTCAGAACAATGAAGGAATCAGATGCCACATTTAAGCTTTTAATATCGCCCGATCCTATTCTTGGACCAGACCGTGATAATAAGGGCGATAATTATTCAAACAAACAGTTTAAGTATGAAGGAGATGAGATCCGTGAGTTTCTGAAGCAATTTGAAAATGTATTTATCTGTAATGGTGATCGTCACTGGCAATATGTTACAAATATTCCCGGTACTGCACTGTGGGAATTCAGTACCGGTGCCGGTTCCGATTCACACGCTGAAGGATGGATTGAAGGTGATATCCGGCCGGAACATCGTTTTCTGAGGATAAAAGGAGGCTTTCTGAAAGGAAGTATTTATCATTCAGATAATAAGGCATATATTAAAATTCAGCATTTCGATGTAGATGGTAATGTTGTTCATGAAGAGATATTTTCAAGATAAAATATACTATATGAATAAATTTCTCCCGCTTTGTCTTGCAGGTTTTTCATCTACCTTAACCGGATTTAGTGAAAAAGCACCTGTCCTGAAACCAAATATTGTTATTATCCTGGCCGACGATATGGGTTGGGGTGATCTCAACCTGAATGGCAATAAAAATGTTGCAACACCGGCAATAAACAGTCTTGCTTCACAGAGTCTCAGCTTTGACAGGTTTTATGTATGTCCCCTGAGTGCACCAACCCGTTCAGAAATGCTTACAGGCAGATACTTTCTACGAACAGGTGTCTCTTCTGTAACAAGCGGATATGAGAATATGAGAGCGGAGGAAGTTACTATTGCTGAAATATTAAAAGAGAATGGATATGCTACCGGCTGTTTTGGTAAATGGCATAACGGAGGATACTTTCAGCAACATCCTAACCGGCAGGGATTTGATGAGTATGTTGGGTTTATGGTCGGGCATCTTGGGTATTACTTTGATGCTATCTATATGCATAACGACGATGAAGTGAAGTCGGGCGGTTATGCTACCGATTTTTTTACCGACAACGCTCTCGGTTTCATTGAAAAGAATAAGGATAAACCATTTTTCTGTTATGTGCCGTATAACGTTCCTCATTCACCTTTCCAGGTTCCTGAGAAGTACTTCAGTAAGTATAATTCTCAGGGGTTGGATTCTACCTTATCTTCAGTATACGGAATGGTTGAAAATATGGATGACAATGTTGACCGGATCCTTCAGAAGCTTGACGATCTGAAGATCAGGGATAACACCATTGTAATTTTCTTTTCTGATAATGGTCCGAATACGAAAAGGTATAACGGAGGCATGAAGGGGATTAAAGGATCGGTTGATGAAGGTGGAGTAAGGCTCCCTTTTTATATTTCATGGCCTGATAAAATAAAAAGCGGTATCACCAGACAGCTTGCACAGGATATTGATATTCTTCCAACACTTCTTGGTTTATGCAATATTAAATACAAACCTGTAAATCCTATAGATGGTATTGACCTTTCTGAGATTGTCATAGGAAAAGGTAAGCCATTCGACAGGTATATCTTTTCGCGGCAGGCTAATGCATCACTTGAAATCTGCAATGGTGCAATAAGAAATGACAAGTACCGGCTTGTGAGACAAAGGAAAGATACTTTGCTTTTTGATATGATAGCCGACCCATTCCAGAAAAGGAATATTTTTAATGAGAAAAGGGAGGATGCTAAGAGTCTTCTATCTTCACTTTCGAAATGGGAAAATGAATTAGTGTCGGCCTATAAACCTGTAACTAATATTAAAGCTGGATTCCCTGGTGAAAAAGGCTTTAAGCTGCCTGTTCAGGATGCAATTATGTCGGGTAAAGTCAGGTTTTCGAGTATACACCCCAACCAGTCGCATACTGTTAACTGGATACAGAATGGCGATTCAATTTACTGGAACCTTAATATTAATACAGGTGGAAAGTACAAAATAGAACTGCAGTATGGTTGTACTGGTGGAGAGATCGGTAGTGAAATGGTATTCAGAACTTTATCCGCTACAATACCATTTACAATTGAGATCCCTTATGAATCTGAAGTTCTTCCTGAACGTGATTATGTAAAACGCAGTGAATCTGTTGAGAGAACATGGTCGTGGATGAATGTCGGAACAGTAACCCTCAATCCGGGACAGGAGCGGTTTGTTGTTAAGCTTCAGAAGAAAAAGAACAATGAAGCCGGCATGATCAAAGCTATACGACTAACTAAAGTCTGAAATAATTTTCATCAGAAACGACAGGTCGGAACTTATGGATTTATGTGCAATGTATACTGATCGTATGAGGCACATGATAGCGGATTATTTTTGATGGAGCAAAAGGGTTGGTGCAGCCCCTAAAGAGCTGACAGATACCAGAAAATTGTAATAATTTTACTATCTTTGAGTGTTATTATAATAGTTATATGAACAGCCCTGAAGTAAAAGCATTTATACGGCAGAATAGTGAACTTTTCTGGTATATTCCTGAAGATAAAAAGGAGGATATAAGTCCAGATACTCTGGTAGAATTTATTCTTAATTTCGGGGATATGAAAGCTGTTAAGGAATTATTTTCAATATATGGAATCCAGTATGTTGCAGATTTGTTTTTCTCTGCAATGAACTTAAGTGCACGCAGAAAAGGTAATTATAATGAACTGACAATTAATTATTTCACTCTTTTTTTTAATCGAAATGCACCTCGAAATACTAACTGAAGGTCAGGTTGAGCTTCTGAAATATATTGAAGAGTTTCATAGGAATTTTTATCTGGTCGGAGGTACGGCAATTGCTTTTAACCTGGGGCACAGGAGATCATTGGATTTTGATCTTTTTTGTCATACAAGCCTGGCTAAACAACAAATTAGAAACAAGTTATTTAAAGTTCCATATAAGCAAACAAAACTTTTTGAGGATACCGATCAACTGCATCTGCTTATAAATGGAATCAAAGTAACATTTTTCAGTTTTCCTTATCCCATTTCGCATCCGCAAAAAGCAGGTAAATTAATTTCAATGCCCACCCTTTTAACGCTGGCTTCGATGAAAGCATTTGCACTGGGAAGGAGAGCTAAATGGAAGGATTATGTAGATTTGTTCTTTATCCTGAGAGATCATCATACAATAGAGGATATAGGTAATGAGGCTGTTAGTAATTTCGGTCAGCTTTTTTCAGAGAAGCTTTTTCGTGAGCAGCTCGCCTTTCATAAAGATATAGATTTCTCAGAACCGGTGGAATACCTTATTGCAGCCCCTTCTGATGATGAAATCAAACAATTCCTTATTGATAAGGCCCTGGATATTTAAATATATGTAAAAAATGAGCAAATCTTTATCACGGAGAAACTGGCTTAAACAAACCGGAGTGGGATTTTCCGGATTAGTACTTCACAATATGTTTGAAAGTATTTCAGGAGCTCTGGTAAAGAAGGATCTTACTATTCTTCTTGTTTCAGGGTGGCAGGATATTAATATCGGTGATATAGCCCATACTCCGGGACTACTTCATGTTTTTGAGACTTTTTTACCAGAGGCACGTGTTATACTTTGGAAGAAGAGTGTTGGAAAAGAAGTGGAACTAATGCTGAATAAGGCATTCCCGAAAGTCCGGATCATTCATGGTAATGTAAATAGCCAGAACGATGCTGACAATGAAGATGTTAAAAATGCATTTAACGAAGCCGACATAATGGTTCATGGATCAGGTCCGTCTGTGGTTGGAAAAGCAAATCTGGAAGCGTGGGTCAAATCGACAGATAAACCTTTCGGGATATTCGGCACAACAATTCAGACAATCGACAAAAGCCTTGGTGAACTGCTTAAGAAAGCGCTTTTTATTTATACCCGCGAAACAGCTTCACTGAAAATCCTTGAAGATGCAGGAATAAAAGCCAAAGCTCAGTTTTTTGTCCCGGATGCTACATTTTTTCTAAATCTCAGGAATGATCAGAAAGCTCTATCATTTATTAGAGCGAATTCGCTTGTTGAAAAGAAATTTATATGTGTAATACCCAGATTACGGAAAACTCCCTATTATAAGGTAAATCCGAAGTCATACACCCCGGAACAGGTGAAAGCTATAGATGATCTTAATAATTCAAAGAAGGAAGAAGATCATTCAAAACTTAGGGAGGCAATGATAGCATGGGTTCGTGAAACAGGTAATAAAGTGCTTGTTTGTCCCGAGATGACTTACGAGGTTGATATTATGGATGAACTTCTGATCGATCCATTACCTGAAGATGTTAAGCCATTTGTCCTTAAAAGAGGTTACTGGTTTCCTGATGAGGCAGCTTCTGTTTATGCGAGAGCATTTGCTGTATTGAGTTTTGAGTGTCATAGTCCAATCATTGCACTTAAAAACGGGACCCCTGCATTTTATCTTCGTCAACCTGAGGACACGATCAAAGGACAGATGTATTATGATCTGGGGCTTGCTGACTGGGTTTTTGAAATTGAACAAACTTCAGAAAGCCAGATTGCTGAAAGACTAATAAATATCTATTCTCATGCCAAAGAAAACAATCAAAATGTTGCAGACCTGAATGATAAAATTGAAGGCTACTACAAAAAGAGTATTGATTTTATTAAAGAAATGATGTGAAAACAGGCATCATATGTCAAAAGTGAAAACATGATAAAAGTCATATTTTCATTTCTGTTTAAGTATCAGTTATAACTTGTCCAACGTTGTATTTCCTCAGGTTTTAAAATAAGATCTGTATTTTATTGACAATTCGTCTGTATAGATAGCTTGAAATATTAGGTTTAGCTATAATATATTCACTATTTCTATTAATTTTGCGACAAACTGTACAATAATTCGCATAAATACTAATAAATTGAAAAACAGAATTACTGAATTTAACAGGATCACAATAAAGGTAGGCAGTAATGTTATTACACAATGTGATGGCTCTCTCAACGAAAGGAGGATACTCAGGATCGTTGAAGATGTAGCTGTTTTATATAAACAGGGAATTGAGGTTATATTAATTTCATCGGGTGCCGTTGCAGCAGGAAGAGGAGATCTGATACCATCAAAAAAGACAAATATAATTGCTGCCAAACAAATCTGGGCGGCGATCGGACAGGTTAAACTGATGTCGAGTTACCAGTTTTTATTCGGGAAGTATGGAATCCGTGCAGGTCAGCTTCTGGCAGCCAAGGAGAGTTTCAGGGATAGACGACACTACCTGAATATGAAGAATTGTATCTCCGCAATGCTTGAAAACGGCGTATTACCTATTGTAAATGAGAATGATACAATTTCAATTAATGAGCTGATGTTCACAGATAATGATGAACTGTCGGGTCTTATCTCATCTATGATGGATTGCCAGTCGATGATTATACTGTCAAATGTAGATGGAGTTTATAATGGATTACCTGGTAAGCCTGGGACAGAGCTTATTAAGAGAATTGAAAAGGATTCTGAGAACCCCGAAAAATATATATCGGATGCAAAGTCAGGATTTGGAAGGGGAGGAATGTTTACCAAATGCTCAATTGCCAGGAAGGTTGCCGCACAGGGTATCGATGTATTTATCGCTAATGGAACCCGTGATGCTATAATTACAGATATAGTCAGGGGCAAAGAGGTTCCCTTTACACATTTTGTTGCTGAAAACAGGAAAGAGACAGGAGTTAAAAAATGGCTTTCTCACTCAGATACTTTTGCCAAAGGTTCTGTCGTTATAAATGAGGGAGCCCGTGAAGCATTACTGGGGGAAAAAGCAACAAGTCTGCTGCTGATCGGTATTACACAGGTTCAGGGCTCCTTTAAGAGTGGTGATATAGTCAGTATAGTTGATGAAGCCGGGAATAACATCGGCTTGGGAAAGTGTCAGTACGACTCAAAAAAGGCGGAACAGAATGCCGGAGAGAAACTATCAAAACCATTTATTCATTACGACTGTTTGGTAATTAATGAAAAAGTAAAAGAGAACATGGCTCTGGGCACAGAGCTAAGGGCACAGAGCAAAGAGCAAGGAGCAAGGAGCAAACGGATTGCTTCCCAAGGCTTGCAATGACGGCGGACCCAACCATGTTTGAATTAACAAACGATAAAAGCGAATTACGAAACGCGAAACAGGTAACACATTCAATATGGATTGTAAACCATTATTTGAAAATGCTGTTAAGGCAAGCAGGATGTTAAGAACATTAAGTCCTGAGATCATCGATGAAATATTATTGATGGTTGCCGGGGCTGCTATAGCAAATACCGGCTTTATTCTTCAGGAAAACGCTAAGGATCTTGCCCTGCTGAAAGAGACTGATCCTAATTACGATCGTTTACTTCTGACTTCACAAAGAATTGAAGGAATCGCAACCGATATAAAAACTGTTGCCTCTTTGCCCTGTCCGCTGGGCAAGGTGCTATTAAAAAATTCCAGACCCAATGGAATGCTTATATCAAAGGTTACAGTGCCATTTGGCGTTGTAGGAGTAATATATGAGGCAAGACCTAATGTTACTTTTGATGTCTTTGCACTTTGTTTAAAGTCAGGTAACGCATCAGTACTCAAAGGTGGGAGTGAAGCTATATATTCAAACAAGGCAATTGTTCAGATAATTACCGGCATTCTGGAACAAAAAGGCATTGACAAAAATGTACTTACCCTTCTGCCATCGGGTCGAGAGGAAACTTTTCAACTTCTCAATGCCCATGATTACGTGGATCTCATTATCCCCAGGGGAAGCCGGAATCTGATTGATTATGTCAGAGAGAACGCCTCAATACCTATAATCGAAACCGGGGCAGGCATCTGCCATACCTACTTCGATGAAACCGGAGATAGAGAGAAAGGACAATCAATTATTTTCAATGCCAAGACACGTCGTGTAAGTGTATGTAATGCACTTGATTGTCTGATAATTCATAAAGACAGGTTAAAGGATCTTGATTATTTGTTAACTCTGTGTCCGGGCAAGAATGTTGTTGTTTATGCTGATGAAAAAGCATTTAAAGTATTGAAGGGCAAGTATCCAGGGGAATTGCTGCAAAAAGCAACAGAAAAATCTTTCGGGACAGAATTTCTTTCGTATAAAATGGCTGTTAAAACTGTAGAATCATTTGATGAAGCATTGTTCCACATTAACAAATATGGATCTAAGCACAGTGAAGCTATCATTTCAGAGAACAAAGAGAGGATTGACTTGTTCTATAATCAGGTAGACGCTTCATCCGTGTATTCCAATGCCTCCACTGCTTTTACCGATGGGACTGAGTTCGGACTGGGCGCAGAAATAGGCATTTCTACCCAGAAATTACATGCCAGAGGACCAATGGCTCTTGAAGCATTGACTACATATAAGTGGATCATTGAAGGGAATGGTCAGGTTAGATAAAACTTATAAAAAAGATAATATGATTTTCGATTTTGAAATGATCAGGGCCTTTTATGATGAAATGCCAAAACGTATCTCAATAACCAGACAAGTTTTAAAAAGACCATTAACTCTCAGTGAAAAAATACTTTACGCCCATCTTTTCAACAAAAAAAATGAAACTTCTTATAAGCGGGGGACTGATTATGTTGAATTTGCGCCCGACAGGGTTGCAATGCAGGATGCTACCGCCCAGATGGCTCTGCTACAGTTCATGATGGCAGGAAAAGATCAGAGTTCCGTACCGGCCTCTGTTCATTGCGATCATCTGATTATGGCAAAGGATGGTGCCCTCACGGATATGAAAACAGCTGTTTTCACAAATAAAGAGGTTTATGATTTTCTGAGTTCAATCTGTAATAAGTATGAAATAGGTTTCTGGAAACCGGGAGCAGGTATTATTCATCAGATAGTTCTTGAAAACTACGCTTTCCCTGGTGGAATGATGATAGGAACGGATTCTCATACACCAAATGCTGGTGGACTGGGGATGGTTGCTATTGGGGTTGGAGGAGCGGATGCAGTTGATGTCATGACAGGTATGGGATGGGAACTAAAGCTGCCCAGGCTGATAGGGATTAAACTTACCGGGAAATTAAACGGATGGGCCTCACCAAAAGATATTATATTAAAAGTAGCTGGCCTGCTTACTGTTAGCGGAGGTACAGGATGTGTGGCAGAGTACTTTGGTGAAGGCGCTGAATCTATATCCTGCACAGGAAAGGCAACAATTTGCAATATGGGGGCAGAGATCGGAGCCACCTGTTCAGTTTTTGGCTATGATGAAGCAATGTCACGCTATCTTCTCGCCACGGGGAGGAAAGATATTGCTGACCTGGCTGATGCAAGCATTGTAAATCTGAAATCTGATGAGGAAGTTCTTTCTGATCCCGAAAAATACTATGATAAGTTCATTGAGATTAATCTTTCGGAGCTTGAACCATATATTAACGGGCCTTTTACGCCCGATCTTGCTACTCCGATATCTCAGATGAAGAGCGTAGCAGAGAAGAGCAACTGGCCTGTAAATGTTGAAGTTGGTCTAATCGGATCATGTACGAATTCATCATATGAAGACATCTCCCGTGCAGCATCAGTTGCGCAGGATGCCTTGAAACTGAAACTTAAAACAAAGGCAGAATTTAAAATTACCCCTGGTTCGGAACAGATCCGTTTCATAGCTGAGCGTGATGGTTATCTGGATATTTTCGAGAATATTGGTGGTGAGATTTTCGCAAACGCATGCGGCCCATGTATCGGTCAATGGGACTCGAACCGAGTATCAACAGCAGGTCGGAATTGGCCAGGGTCAAGTTGCTGTAACGGTTGCCATACGCTCCGATCATGCCGAAGCTGGCCGGGTGGTCACCCGGCAGGGCATCCAGGCC
>JANNKF010000430.1:0-12141 GCA_031396165.1 Bacteroidales bacterium
GGCCAATTAAGAAAATCAATGAGCTCTTATGTGTGATTCCTGATTCTCAAATAATAATTTAGCAAAAAACCCATCGTGTATTAAACAATTATTCCTCTCATAAAAATCAATGAAAATAAATATTTTCTGGTTCCGTAGAGACCTTCGTCTTGAAGACAATACTGCACTAAATGAGGCACTAAGCTCAGATTGCCCGGTATTACCGGTTTTCATTTTCGACACCAATATTACTGAAGAGCTGTTGCGGGATGATGCCCGGATAAGCTTTATATACAGTACTCTCAAATCGATAAACAACGAACTAAAGAAGAACAACAGTTCGGTGCACATTCTGACCGGAGATCCTGTAACGATCTGGAAAGAACTGATAGCAATGTTTGATATTAATATTGTATACATCAACAAAGATTACGAACCCTATGCTATTCAGAGAGATAAATCAATTGAGGAGTTGCTGATCAGGAATAATATTGCACTTCATAGATTTAAGGATCAGGTGTTCTTTGAGGAGCATGAAATTCTGAAATCAGATCATAGTCCTTATACAGTTTTTACGCCATATAAAAACAAATGGTTACAGAAATATTCACATGAAAAGCCACTGAAAAAGGTTTACATTCCTGATGAATATAAAAATCTCTATAGCTGCAGTTTTGAATTCCCGGATCTTGAAAAAACCGGGTTCAGTAAAAGCTGGACAAAAGTCAGACCATTTGATCTTTCTGCAATCATAGAGTATGACAATTTCCGGGATCTTCCTTACGAAGATAAAACAAGTTATCTGTCACCCCACCTGCGGTTTGGCACAGTGAGTATCAGAACAATTGTAAGTCAGGCATTTAAATTAAATCAGACTTTCCTGTCACAACTCATCTGGCGTGAATTTTTTATGCAGATTCTTTACATTTTCCCGAATGTGGTTACAGAAAATTTCAGATCTAAATATGACGGCATAAGATGGATAAACAGAGAAGATGAATTCGCCAGATGGTGCCAAGGAGAAACAGGATATCCCTTTGTTGATGCGGGAATGAGACAGTTGAATGAGACCGGATATATGCATAACAGGAGCAGAATGGTTGCCGCAGGTTTTCTCTGTAAACACCTTCTGATTGACTGGCGTTGGGGTGAGGCATATTTCGCTGAGAAACTTCTCGACTATGATCTTTCTTCAAATAACGGAAACTGGCAATGGGCAGCAGGTACAGGTTGCGACGCCACTCCATACTTCAGAATATTTAATCCCTCTTCGCAGCAAAAAAGATTCGACCCGGAAATGAAATATATCCGCAAATGGGTTCCTGATTTTGACAAAAATTCCTACCCTAAACCTATTATTGACCATAAATTTGCCAGAAACAGAGCAATTGAAGTTTATAAATCAGGAATTAAGCAGCTGAGATAAATTCTGATAACTATAGCTCCTTTGTGTGCCTTTGTTTTTACCTTTGTGTGCCTTCGTGGTTATTTCTTTTACCACAAAGCCCGCCCGGCTGACGCTGGTCGGACGGGGACTCAAAGGGTTTCACAACACAAAGGATTAATCATGAAGTATCTTTTACTTTCTACATCTCTGCTGGTCTTTAATTTTATAACCACACTTTCTGCCCAAAAGGCAGATCCTTATGGACCTGATTTTTTATCGCCGTCAGAAATTAAAGGTATGTCACTCGTCTGGAATGATGAATTCAACATTCCCGGCAAACCCGACTCCACAATCTGGAGATATGAAAAAGGTTTTGTTCGGAACCAGGAACTACAATGGTACCAGACTGATAATGCAAACTGCCGGAATGGATTACTGGTAATTGAAGGACGAAGGGAGAAATTCAAAAATCCCGGCTATGCTCCCGGAAGCACGAACTGGAAAAACAGCAGGGAATACGTAGAATACAGTTCTGCGAGCATACAGACAAGAGGAAAAAAGCAGTTTCAATTCGGCAGGTTTGAAATAAGGGCAAGGATCGATACAGCATGCGGATCATGGCCTGCAATCTGGACCCTCGGAATAACCAAGCCATGGCCATCGAACGGTGAGATTGATATAATGGAGTTCTACAGGATTAAAGGTGTGCCAACTATTCTGGCTAACTTCGCATGGGGAACAGAACAACGAAATGTAGGAAAATGGGATGATCTGAAGAAACCATTGGCAGACTTTACAGCTAACGACCGCGACTGGGCAAAAAAATTTCATGTCTGGAGAATGGATTGGAACCAGGATTCACTAAGTCTGTTCCTCGACGATCAGCTTCTTAATGCTACATCGGTGATAAAGACTATAAATCCTGATGGTTTTAATCCTTTCAGGCAGCCACACTATATACTCTTAAACCTCGCCCTTGGCGGAAACGGAGGAGATCCCTCAAAATCTTTTTTCCCCATAAAGTATGAAGTCGATTATGTGAGAGTTTATCAGACAAAATAATCTCCGCTAAAACTCCTGGTTCTTTTTTTACCACGGAGTCACACGGAGTTGACACAGAGTAACACTGAAAAACTCCGTGTAACTCTGTGATCCCGATAGCTATCGGGACTCCGTGTAACTCAGTGGTTAAAATTTTTATAGTGATGAATTACTGTACATTTATGATGGGAACAAGTAACTTGTCGAATCTGATAACATTTTTAGATATTTGTTGTTTAAATCATAAAACAATATGGTAATGAAGTTAATCATTACCTTTGCAAAACATTTGTAAGATAACGACATATGCCCTTAACAACTCCGGTGCCGCTTAATGAAATGGATGGACGACGTCTTTATTACACCTTTATTGCCGGCGCCCGTAAAGTTATTGAACACCAGGTAGAACTTAATAAAATCAATGTTTTCCCTGTAAATGACGGAGATACCGGTACCAACCTTGCTTCAACAATAAGAGCAGTAGTCGACTCTCTCAGCCCACACAGATCTTATAAAATAACTGCTGACAGGATTGCTGAAACCACACTTGTAAATGCCCGTGGGAACTCAGGTATTATCTTCGCCCAGTTTCTTTACGGAATGAGTTGTGAAACAGGTAATTTCAAAACAATTACAATAAGTCAGTTTGCCGAGAGTGTCAAAAACTCGATACGGTATATCTATGATGCTGTTGCAAATCCAGTCGAAGGTACAATGTTGACAGTTATTAAAGACTGGGCAGAATATATTTATGAGAACAGGTTCAGAATAACCGACTTCAATGAAATGTTTCTAAGTTCACTGGCAGTACTCAACAAATCACTTAAAGAAACTAAAACCAAACTCGCAGTTCTCGCAAAAGCAAATGTAGTTGATGCCGGGGCAAAGGGATTTGTATTCTTCGTTGAAGGAATAACGGATTTTATCGCAAATAGCAATCTGAAAGAGCTGGTTCAGGTGAAAGTCGAAACAGGAGTTTTCGAAAAGTTCGAAGAATCTGTCCCGGAGAAACCCGATTTCAGGTTTTGTACGGAAGCGCTTATTAAAAACAGTTCCATAGATAGCAAAGATCTGCGCGCCAGGCTTGAAAAATTCGGGAACTCGATAGTTGTTGCCGGTTCAGACAGAATGAGACGTTTGCACATACATACAGACACTCCTGCAGAACTATTCAATGAGCTAAGGCTCACCGGGACCCTTGCTTTTCAGAAAGCCGATGATATGGTAAGGCAAAGCGATGTGGTTTATCACAGGAAATGGAAAATAGCAATTGTTACCGATTCAACATGCGATTTGTCACAGGATCTTCTTGATAATTACCAGATTAATATGCTCCCGATAAACATTAATTTCGGGGAAAATCATTATCTCGATAAAGTAACTATTCAACCTGAGCAGTTCTATACATTATTACAGGAGAATAAAGATTATCCCAAGTCGTCGCAGGTAAATGAAAAGGCATTTGTCAATCTCTATTCTCATCTTGCATCACATTATGATTCAGTAATTGCAATTCACCTGAGCGATAAACTCAGCGGTACATTTAACAGCAGCCAGAAAGCAGCACTGGCAATAAGCAAAGAATTTGGAAAACCAATTTCCGTAATAAATTCCAAAAACCTGTCAGGAGCTTTAGGTCTTCTGGTTTTAAGAGCAGCCAGGGCGATTGAAGCTGGTTATTCTCATGATGAGATTTTTAAGATGACATCTGACTGGACTTCTGCTTTAAAGATTTTTGTATCGGTGAAAGATATTAAATACCTCATTCGTGGCGGAAGACTTTCTGCTGCCAAGGGATTAATAGCCAGATTGTTGAATATCAACCCGATAGTATCTATTGATGAAACTGGAAAAGCAGTCGTGTTCGATAAGTCCTTTAACCAGAAAGCCAATATGGAAAAGGTGATGGGTCATATCGCAAAGATCTGCAGGGAGAAGAAAATCTGGAATTATGTGGTTCTTCATGCAAACAATGTTGAAGCTGCAAAGTGGTATGCTGAGCAAATGGAAACAGTTACCGGTTTTGCACCCGTATCATCTGTCAATATATCGCCGATCATTGGCGCAAACACAGGCATAGGAGCTGCAGCTGTGGCTCTGATGTGTGAATAATAAATTAATTTATGGGTTTCTTTCAGATCTGGATTCATGCCTTACTGGTGATACTTTCATTGATGACTGTTTTATGGATTATCAGCGTTGCAATAAAAAATGTCAGTATTGTCGACCTTTTCTGGGGATTTGGATTTGTTCTGGCTTCAGTATTTTACTTTATAAAGACGGAAGGACATGAACCCAGAAAAATAATTCTGATGACTCTTGTGGCAATATGGGGACTGAGGTTATCAATCTATCTGGCATGGCGCAACCTGGGGAAAGGTGAGGATTTTCGTTACCGGGAATTCCGCAAAAAATATGGCGAGAAAAGATATTGGTGGATAAGTTTTTTTCAGACCTTCCTTCTGCAGGGCATCCTAATGTGGATTATTTCGGCTCCCCTTCTAGGTGCCCAGTATTATGAACAGAATAATCACCTCGGATTTTTCGATATTGCCGGAATTGTTTTCTGGTTGTTTGGTTTCATTTTCGAAGCGGGCGGTGACTTTCAGCTTGCTGTTTTCAGGGCTGATCCTGCAAACAAGGGAAGAGTTCTCGATACCGGTTTCTGGTATTACACCCGTCATCCTAATTATTTCGGGGATGCATGCGTATGGTGGGGATACGGGTTTATTTGCATTGCAGCAGGGAGTTATGTTCCGGTTCTCGGATCAATAATTATGACTGCCCTTATCATTAAGGTTTCTGGTGTTACCCTTCTGGAAAAGAGCCTGAAAGAAACAAAACCTGAATACCGGGAATACACCGAAAAAACAAGTGCTTTTCTGCCCTGGTTCCCAAAAAAATCCTGAAAAATTGTTAAAAATACGTGATGCCGTGATATGTAATGTAAAAGGACATGCCATGGCATGACCCTACGCATGACCCTACGTTATATCTTTAAAATAGATATCTTTATATGCTTTTCATAGAAGGTTCTAATCTTAGTATGAAAACCATAAATGCGGATTATTATGAAATTAAATGTAAAAAATACACTTATTACAGTCGTATTCATTTCTTCTCTTCTTGGGTCAATTGGCGGACAAAACATTCCGAAGGAGTTTTTAAATCCACCACGCGAATTTTCAGTTATGCCATTCTGGTTCTGGAACGATACTCTTAAGGATGAAGAGATTGTACGACAGATTGCTGATTTTGAAGCGCATGGAGTATATGGATTTGTAATTCACCCTCGTATAGGATTGCCTGATAATGTAAAGTGGCTTTCTCCTGAGATGATCCACTCAATGAATGTTGCAATAAGTGAGGCTGCCCGTCGTAAAATGTACGTAGTGCTTTATGACGAAGGGATGTACCCGTCAGGCTCATCAGGCGGACAGGTTGTTGCCCGTAATCCGGAACATGCTGCACGCGGATTATCGAAAATTGATCTTAAACCGGATGAGGAACTTAAAATTCCGGATGGCCAAAAACTTATTTCTGTAATAAGCAGGCCCGGAGGCGAAAGAGTGGCGATTGTAGATCAGCCGTCTGGTGGAAATATCAGGGGGCTTCACTATATAGGGGAAGGTACAGCCCGGCTTAGAGAAGAGTCGCCTCCTGCAGGCGACATCCTAAATCCCGAGGCAGTAACAAGTTTTATGGAACTGGTATATGACAAGTATGCAAAAGAGTTTGGAAAATATTTCGGCACCACCATACTGGGAATTTTTACCGATGAACCATCACCTCTGGGACGAGGAGGAGCAAGAGGTGTTGTTCCGGGAAATAAATCACTGATCCCACAGATAAACAACATTCTCGGATATGATATTACACCATTTCTTGCCGACTTGTGGTATAATGATAATCCGGATTCAAAAAAACACCGGATAGACTACAACAGTGCCATAAATATATGTCTTGAAGAGAATTACTACAAACGTCTTGGCAACTGGTGCAAAGAACACGGAATAGCCCTCATGGGGCATCCGGCAGGGTCGATGGATATCGGTGCCGAGCGGTATTTTCAGATCCCCGGACAGGATCTGGTATGGAGATATGTTGAACCCGGACCAAAAGCTCTTGAGGGACAGCATTCCACAATGGCAAAATGTGCATCGAGTGCAATGCTTCACCTCGGGTTCCGCCGGAATTCAAATGAACTGTATGGTGCCTACGGACATAATCTTACCTTCGACGAGATGGAATGGCTCGCGAACTGGTGCTTTGTTCGGGGCCAGAACTTCATGATACCCCATGCTTTTTATTATTCAGTACGGGGTCCGCGACTTGATGAGCGTCCGCCTGATGTAGGTCCGAATGCAAAATGGTGGAACAATTATAAACCATACGCTGATGCCTGCAGCCGGTTGAGCTGGCTCAATACCGATTCGAAACAGGCTTGTGACGTGGCAATTCTTACCGAAGCAACCTTGCTGCCCGACAGAGCTGCAAAAGCATGTTATCAGAACCAGCGTGACTTCAATTATCTTGAGATCAGGCATCTCTGGGAGGATGCAAAAGTTGATAGGGATGGTGTTCATCTTGCCGGTATGCTATATCGTGCCCTGATACTAGACAGCCTCTCTTTAATTCCTGAACAGGTAAAACCCCTGTTAAAGGCATTAGCTGAGAACGGGAGACTGATCGTATGGAAAAACACACAAAATTCCACACTATTCAGCGGCGCAAAAATTGTTGCAAACCCCGGAGAGCTTGTCAGTGCGATCGATAAACTCGTCAAACCTGATATTACCCTTATCCCGGCTTCCAAAAACATACGGTATCGTCACGTGGTAAAGGGCGGGGATCATTTTTACATTCTTTTCAATGAGGAGAGCACTGATGTTTCCACCGGATTATCATTGTCTGTTAAAGGAAAATATCAATGGCTCGATGTCAATAATTCAAGTGTAACTGATTTACCAGCTGATAATAAAGCTGATTTCAAACCACATGAGCTTAAGATCTTATGGATAAAAGGAAACTGATTCCTTTGCGCCTGAGCGTCTTTGCGAATCCTCTTACAAATATGTACCCCAGGTTTTATAAAAATTACCTGCTTAAGGCCGGGGATCCCTCACTAGCGTTCGGGATGACAGTCCTATCCAGGGTCAATAGAATTTAAGTTGTAATTTAAGAATATTTTAAATTGTCAAATAGACTGCAAATTGTTAGACTTACGAAGTGTTGTCAGTAGTAGATAAAGTAAATTAATAATCATACAAATGAAACCTATTTTTACTCTGTTCGTTCCGGTTCTTTTTTGTCTGTCAGGCTGCCAGACCGACCCAAATTCATTCAAAGCCGACGTGATTGTCTATGGTGGCACATCTGCTGCAGTAACAACTGCAGTCCAGGTATCCCGCATGGGCAAATCTGTAATAATAGTTTCTCCCGATAAGCATCTGGGAGGGTTATCATCCTCCGGACTAGGCTTCACCGATACCGGCAACAAAGAAGTTATCGGCGGCCTGGCAAGAGAATTCTACCAGCTGCTATATCAGCATTATATGAAACCAGAATCGTGGAACTGGCAGAAACAGTCTGAGTATGGTAATAAAGGTCAGGGCAATCCTGCAATTGACGGTGAAAACAGAACAATGTGGATTTTTGAGCCCCACGCTGCAGAGGAAGCGTTCGAAAAAATGATCACTTCAAACAACATTAAAGTTTACAGGGAAGAGCTTCTTGATCGTGAAACCGGGGTAGTTAAAGAAAAGGGTAAGATAATTTCAATAACTACTTTAAGCGGAAAACTTTTCAAGGGAAAGATTTTTGTGGATGCAACATATGAAGGCGACCTGATGGCATCTTCAGGAGTGAAATACACAGTCGGACGCGAACCCGGAAGTATGTATAATGAGGAATGGAACGGCGTTCAGAAAGAGGTGTTCCATCATGGTCATTATTTCAAGGATAAGATTGACCCTTATATTGTTCCTGGAAATCCTTCAAGCGGATTACTTCCTTGTATTTCAAAGGAAGTCCCCGGCGAAAACAAAACCGGCGACAATAAAATTCAGGCCTATTGTTTCAGACTTTGTCTCACAAAACTGGATGCAAACAAAGTTCCCATTACCAAACCCGAAGGTTACGACAGCACTCATTATGAGCTTCTTGCAAGACTTTCTGCAACCAGCTGGAATGAGTTTTTCGGGAAATACGATCCTATCCCAAATTTCAAAACAGATGTTAATAACCACGGACCTTTCAGTTTCGATAATATTGGAATGAACTGGGATTATCCCGATGCTTCCTACGAAAGACGAATGGAGATCATAAAAGAACATATCCTTTACCAGAAAGGGCTTCTCTATTTTATGGCTACCGACAAACGGATACCCAAAGCAGTAAGTGATACAATGAATAAGTGGGGTTTTGCAAAAGACGAATTTGCAGACAATGGTAACTGGCCCTATAATATCTATGTTAGAGAGTCGCGACGGATGCTCGGTGAATTTGTCATGACTGAAAATGAAGTTCTTGTGAAAAGCCCGGTGCCTCATCCGGTTGGAATGGGGTCATATACTATGGATTCACATAACGTTCAGAGATATGTAACCGAAGAGGGTTATGTTCAGAATGAAGGAGATCTTGGTGTGAAAGCACCAAAACCATATCAGATCGATCTCGGATCAATAATGCCCAAAAGGGATGAGTGCCTCAACCTGCTGGTTCCGGTTTGTGTGTCGGGCACCCATATTGCTTTCGGATCAATACGTATGGAGCCAGTGTTTATGATACTGGGACAAAGCGCAGGTACCATAGCAGCTATGGCAATTGATAAACGGAAAACCATTTATGATCTCACTTACGAGGAGATAAAAACAACACTTGAAGCTGACGGACAAATTTTAAATTATTAAGATATGAGAACAATAAAATATTTCCTCACATTAGTATTCTTAACTCTATTCCTCTCTTATTCTTGGTCGCAGAATCCGGTACTTAAAGTCTGGCCAAATGGTGTTCCCGGTTCAATTAAAACAGATACTTATTCTGAAAAAGCTACTGAAGCCAATGGAATTCCGTCAAGATATGAAAAGGTAACAGATCCGTCTTTAACTGTGTTCCTGCCAACGGCTGAAAAAGCCACCGGTACAGCTGTGATTATTTGTCCGGGAGGAGGATATGGAGTTCTGGCATTTGATCATGAAGGATATGCGATTGCACGATGGCTGAATGAAAATGGCATTGCCGGGATAATTCTTAAATACAGGCTGCCATCTGATCTTATTATGAAAGACAAATCAGTTGGTCCGCTTCAGGATGCCCAGGAAGCCATCAGAATTATAAGAAGAAACAGGGAACACTGGAGGATTGATCCTCATAAAATTGGGGTAATTGGATTCTCGGCCGGCGGGCATCTTGCATCAACCATTTCAACACATTATGCAGATAACGTTTATGAAGTCGCAGACACAACCAGTGCACGTCCCGACTTTTCATTGCTGATATATCCGGTAATAACTTTTAATTCCTCGTTCACACATGGCGGATCAAGAAAAAATCTTATCGGGAATAATCCGTCACAAGAGGCAATTGATCATTTTTCAAATGAATTGCAGATTAATGCCAAAACACCTCCGGCTTTCCTTGTTCACTCTTCTGACGACAAGGCTGTGCCGGTTAAAAACAGCCTTGTATACTACGAAGCGCTTGTAAAAAACAATATAGCAGCAGAGATGCACATCTTTCAGAAAGGAGGACATGGATACGGTCTATCAGTTGGAAAAGGAACCCAATCCTCATGGCCGGTGTTGTGTATTAATTGGTTAAATGAAAATGGCTTCTGAGAAATCTGTAACCTCTACGAGGTAATTAAGCCTCTATTTTCTCCAGTGCTACAAAACTTAATGCTCTACGAGCAATAGATCCTATTATAATGCTTCCATACCGCGTTGCGGTTATGGTATTGTAGCTAAATGCAATAACAAAAGTTTTTTTCCTCGTAGAGGATGAGGATTTGTTGTAAAATTCCTACCCAAATCATAATATTTGGTTAAATATTTGTATAACTATAATATTCGTTATATATTTATGTTTATTACTTGTGCATACATAATAACCATACAACCATGAAAAAGTTATCAATTCTCCTGATTCTCGTAACCACACTCTTTTGTGCTTCCGCAACTGCACAGACCGCACCTGATTATTCAAAGATCGACATGATGCTTGGACGTGCAGAATACAGCAGAGTAATAGATACCTGCAAAATGATTCTCTCAGCCGACACTCTTAATGATGTGATTTATTACAAAATGGGACTGGCGTATCAGAACTTCCTTCCCGACGATAAATCATTGGACTATTTTTTAAAAGCCTCATCAGTTGCTCCTGATAATAAACTTTATAAATTCATGGTTGCTAAAGGTTATAATGCCAAAGGGAAAAACAAACTGGCTATGCCTCTGCTCGAAAGCCTGTATGAAGCTGATACAATGAACTGGACCTATGCTTACTACCTGACATCCATATATATGCTCGAGAAAAAATATGAAGAATCATTGAAAATCTACCAGAGATTTTATGAAAAAGATTCATCAGACTATGTTGTTCTCGACAAAATCGGATTTGCTTTTCTGAGAATGGGCCTTTACCCTACAGCCATTGAATATTATAACAAATCATTAGCCCTGAACAAAGAAAATATAGGTTCCATCAAAAACCTTTCATTTCTTTATGCATCCACCTTGAGAGTCGATACGGCACTTCAGCTACTTACAAACGGAATGAAAATTGATCCGTTTGATTCAGATCTGCTTATACGACGAGCAGCATTATATTTTAGTAACAACTACACAAAGAGGGCTTTGGATGATTATCTGAAAATAATAGCCACAGGTGATTCAACTCTGCTTTATATAAAACGGGTAGGAATCGGCTACAACTACAACCTTCAGCCTCAAAAAGCAATTGATTATCTTTTGGTTGCTTTTAAGAAAGATACAACGGATAATGAAGTAGCTACTTTCCTTGCTCGGAATTTTGAAAAACTAAATGATTTTAAAAGCAGTGCAAAATATTATCGACTTATTATAGCAAACCTTAAGCCGGTAATGAGTCAGTTAAGCTATAATCATGTGTCGCTCGGTGAAACCTTGAAATCTGATGGCCTTTATAATGAGGCGATAGAGAATTTCCTTACCGGACAGAAATTTGGTATGGATTTGAATATCGACATGATTATTGCCAATATATATGATGAAAAGTTGAACGATATTCCAAATGCACTAAAGTACTACCAGATATTCCTCAACCGGTATAAAAACAATAAAATGAAGTTCTCCCCAAAATATGTTGAGGCAATACAAAAACGCGTTGATTTTCTTAAACAGCAGCAGGCCACAGCTACTGTTAAGTAATTCACAATAAGTTTTTTCAGTTAAGAATTTATCTTAATTATATTACGAATATTGGTAAATTTGTGCTGACGTAAACCCTTATTATGAATTCCGGTAAATTCTCGGTTAGATCGCGGATCAGTAGTTTTAAATATGCTTTCCAGGGTCTATGGTCACTTTTAAAATACGAGCACAATTCAAGAATTCATCTTGTCGCTGCATTTAGTGCTATAATTGCAGGTATTGTACTGAATATCAGCTCTATGGAATGGTGCCTGGTGACAATAGTAACCGGACTTGTTTTCATTACAGAGCTTTTAAATTCCTCGCTTGAAAATTTAG
>JANNKF010000248.1:0-30651 GCA_031396165.1 Bacteroidales bacterium
CATCAGTCGCAGGAGTTCCCGAGGCATAACTATTATTGTCGTGTTTACCTTCAAATGGGGTATTAAGCACACTTTTCTGCCATAAAAGCTTTCCGTTTTTATTATCATAGCAGAGAAGAACTTTTTCATGCGTCTCCTGTAAACCTGTAGTTATAAATAGTTTATCCTTCCAGATAACAGGCGATGAATATCCCTTTCCGGGGACACTTGTTTTCCAGACCACATTTGTAACTGAATCCCACTTTAAAGGCAGGTTTGTTTCAATACTGGTACCATCTCCGTTTGGACCACGCCAGTTAGGCCAGTTTTGCGCCTGTGTAAAAGTCAGGCTATTAATAAACAATATTAAAATTGTACAACTTAAAAAAAGGGTATTTCTCATCTCGTCCGGGTATCGTTTCTATATAAAAAGCATAAAATCAAAAATAGACAATAAAGCGAATTGTACAATATTTCTTTTGTTTCTTATTCCTGTAATGGAAAGAATCACAACTAAAGCATCTCAATTTTGTTACCTGTTTGTATGAGAATAAAAGTGTTAATATTATTGTTCTTAAGCTTGTTTGTTCTTCAAACCTGTAAAAAAATACCTGTTGCTGAGCTTCCACTCGATCCGCAATTGGTGTTCAATACCATCTTAAACGGGTATGAAATAATCTGGGGGATGGATTTTCTGCCTGATGGTGATTTGATCTTCGTTGAAAAACGGGGGAAAATCTATCGAATGAAAAATGCTATTGTCACTGAGATTACAGGATTTCCCCAGGTATTATCCTCAGGACAGGGTGGATTACTGGATATCAGGGTTCATCCTGATTATTCTGTTAATGGGTGGATTTATGCATCTTTTGCTTCCGCCAATCCGGCCGGTGGTGGTCAATTGCAACTGATACGTTTTAAGATTGTCAATGACCAGATCCAGAATATTGAAATCTTGTTTACTACAAATGGTTCAGACCTTTGGTATGGTCATTATGGAAGCCGTATCGTATTTGACAAGAATAATTATCTGTACCTGAGTGTGGGAGAAGGCGGTGTAACGAGCTATGGTGGACCCAATACTACTAATAGCAATGCACAGGATGCCACATCAACCTGGGGGAAAGTCCACAGATTGAATGATGATGGGAGTATCCCGTCTGATAATCCGGTCATAGCAGGAAATCCGGGCCCGTCAAGCATATACTCTTATGGTCACCGGAATCCTCAGGGATTAGCAATTAATCCGGAAACTGAAGAATTATGGGAGACAGAACATGGTCCGAAAGGAGGAGATGAAGTCAATATAATAAAGAAAGGTGCAAACTATGGATGGCCGGTATATTCACTGGGATTGAATTATGATGGAACAACCATCTCATCGGGTCATGCTGCTGCAGGTATTACTGCACCGATTTACTCCTGGACACCTTCTGTTGCCACCTGCGGAATGACTTTTATTACCGGCAACAGCTTTAAATCATGGGAAGGCAATCTTTTGGTGTGCGGACTCGTTTCGCAAAAACTTTTCAGATGTGTTATCAGTGTTAATAAAATAACAGAAGAAACTGTTCTTCTCGAGAACTCAGGAAGAGTGCGAAATGTTATTCAGGCACCCGATGGGTCAATATATGTTTCAGTTGAAAATCCAGGACGAATAATTCAGATCGTTCCGCAGTAAAATATTAAAGTTTTATCTCAATCCTGCTTACTCCCGGATTCAGATGAATTGATTTACCGGATGATTTAATCATTTTACCATTCAAATACAGAGACTCGCCGGCTAACAGTTTAAGACTGAACTCTCCTTCGCAATTTACCGGTATTTCTATCGAAAACGTTTTATGCTTTTCATTTACAACACGATACTCACATTTTATTTGTCCGCAGATAACCGGTAACTTTATTGTGCTGAAAGTCAGGTTCCCCATTTGAGGAGAAATTGACACTGCTTTAAATCCAGCGGTTTTTGGTTGAATTCCCCAGAGGTATCGTGGAATAATATTAGCAGGTGCTGCTCCCCATGCATGGTTCCAGTCTGAATTTGGCTTGTACTTCATATCCCAGGCCTCCAGAGTTATGGTCGATCCCGATCTGATCATATTCCACCAGCTCCTGTCGCTGGTTGCCCTCATAAGATCAAGGGCATATTGCCCTTCTCCTGCCTTGTAAAGTCCCTCAAGCAAATACTGGGCTCCATAAACACTGCATGCCATTCCGCGCGAGTTTATATACTCTGCGACACTTTTCTTTTTAGATTCAGGTACCACATCAAATGCAAGAGCCATCATGTTCGAATGTACGGAGGAATGATGTGACCCCTCACCATCAATATAAATGCCCTTCTCAGAATCAAACAACTTAGCATTAATTGATGCTTTTACTTTAATGGCCATACTTTCAAATAAAACTTTGTCGGATTGATTATTTAGTATTGCTGCAATCTCTGACATTATCTTCATATTATTGTAAAACAGGCAGTTCACAACTGTATTTACAGGCAGCATCTCATGCCCGTCCCTCTCACCTTCAGGTGTTGAAAGCTTCCATCCTGTATCTTTCTGTGCCGGCGGCCAGTCGACAATATCGTGTATTCTGACAGATGTATCGCTGAAACCCAGCTTTTTCATAAAGCTCCCATTAACAAGCTTCGACAGTGAGCTTATCAATCCGTCTTCCCGGGAGAGTTCAATTAATGTCTTATCCTTAAGTCCGGTATAATATTTTTCGAGAAATTCTGTATCCCCGGTGTAGAGATAGTCCTGGTAAGCCATCATAGCTGTGTGAAGTAGCCATTCGGTAGGCCAGGTAGGGTTACTCATAAAATGCTCTATTGTCTGACGACCCATTGCATATTCACGGTCGACTGAATAATGGCCAAGCTGATTTATGTATGCATCTGCCTCATATGCAATCCGTTCCCTGTCGCCGTCAATATAAATGCCACTGAATGAAGTTGCCTTCATGCTGTACTTGCATATTTCCCATACCTGGTTCAGAACAGTATCAGATGATGTAAAATCGCTTTCAGTATAATCGAAGTAATGAAACAATGCAACCTGCCTGATGTCCTCTGCACTAATCTTTTTACTGCTATTCTTTATTTCAGCATATCTGAATGGTATTACCACACCAAGAGAATCTGGAAGAAGAACAGCTGCACCGGTAGTGTTTCGTTTGTCCGGGGGCAACTTAAGAGTGTATAACGACTTGCCGGGATTGACAGGTAGCCCGGCCTGAATGAACCGGATTGTTCCGCCCGGATTACGGTCGATCTGACCGTTTAGTAATTTTTCACCCAGAAATATTGTAAGCGTATCAGATTTATCTGTTGTGTGCTTTATTTCCAAGGTCCCAAAGGCATCCTTCCCAAAATCATATAATGTGTTTCCTTCTTTGGTTTGGGTAACAACAACCGGCATTATCTTCTCTACCTGAAAAATACTGTGCGAAGCGATCCCATTTCCGGAAGATCCCGTTTTAAAAACCTGAATATCTGAATATTCCGAGAGACGAACCTTCTTATCCTGAATTCTTACTTTCCAGAAATATTTACTGTTTTCCTTTAGCCTCCCTCTACCGAATCTGATGTTACATGAATTGTTTGAAAGAACAACACCACTGTTCCAGACATCTCCATTGTTGCTATTGAGCAGGTTTCTGTCTGAGGAAATCAATATCTGATATCCATTCTGCAAAACGGCCTCTGACGGAACAATCCAGCTGAACTCAGGTACCATATCATTAATAATTGTTCCTTCAGGTTCTCTGATAAATTCAACCATTAGGCCATACGGACTTTTTAATGAGGCCTTATAAGCAGTTCCTGGTTGTGCATAAACCGGAAGCACAAAAAGGAATGTAAAAAGTACTAATTTTGTCTTCAATATTATTTTCATATTTCAAACAAATTCAATTTTTACAATTGTAATCATAAGTTGGCGAACAGACGTCTGATTAGATGGAAATTCTTTAACTTTATACTGGATCAAATTACTAATCTTAAATAAATTTTTATGAAAACAAAAACTTTCTCAGGACTTTTGATTCTGCTCACCTTTCTAACTTCATTCACATTATCCGGACAAAAATCTGATTTTTCAGGTGAATGGAAATTAAACAGGGAAAAGACTGTGCTCACAGACAACTCGCTTTTTCTGGCCGGACTTACCATTAAAATAAAGGGAGACAGCCTTTATACTTCAAGGTTATATGAAAACGCAAATGGAGAACAATATCCGTTTGATGAGAATATAACCCTTGATGGGAAAGAAGGTAAAATTTCAATCTACGATATGCCAAGGGTAACCAAAGCATCGGGAGTTAACAGTGACGGGGCAATCATTCTTGAATCAAAAACGACGTTCTTTAACAATGGTGCTGAAGATAACCTTGTTGCTAAAGAGATCTGGAAAATTGCAGCTGACACAAAAATGCTTACAATCGAATTCAAAAATACGATGGCTGCAGGTGAAGCATCCGGAACACTTTACTTTAATAAAATTAAGTAGATTAAAAATTAACCGCAGAGTTCGCTAAGCTTTGCAAAGCACGCAAAGTATTTTGCTAACTAAAACACTTTGCGACCTTTGCGAAATCATCTTTGCGATCTTTGCGGTTAAATATTTTTTAGAAACTACCTTTCTGTTAATTAATTAACAATACCTGCCCTGTTACATTCCAACCCGAAATTTTCAGTTCAGGCTTCTTTCCATTTACATTTACTAACGGGCAACTTACTGTCACAGAAGTAGTTTCAGCAGGAGCAAGAGTAAAATAACTGTCCGACCAGAATGTCGGAAGTACCTCAGTTCCGTCAACAATTAACTGTGGACGGATAAAGAATGCTAATTTATCTGTGTTATTTGTGATCTGAATTGTCCACCTGTTTTCGCTTTTCAGCTTTTCAGTCTTTGTAATTTTTGACTGAACAGAGGTAACGGCCATTTCATTAAGTGGTTTGAAGTCATTTGTACCTGAAAGCCAGTATGAGTTCCGGGATACTACTTTGCCAGATGCATCTTTCAGAGTCAGCAGAACAAGTGTAACGCCTTTTGCCTCCGCGAGTTGCGTGGCAAGAGAGGAAATTTCCTTAACCTCTGAAGGAGCCATAGTTACATTAACTGATTCACTGAATAATTTCTTAGAGTCAGTTCCGAATAATTCAATCTTTGCATTCAGGTTTCCGGTAGCTTTGTATGGCCTGTTAATTACCATTACCTTATTACTTACCAGATTTAATTGAATATGAAGCGGTTCGCATGCTTTTTGCATGAAATAGTAACCCGCATTTGGCATCATATACCAGTCGTAAACCTGCCAGAATACACTCGGGAATGCAGCATTAAGCTTCCAGAGCATAACCCCGCCAATGTCGTTAAGTTTATGACCGGCTGCTTCAAAGATCCCCTGGTAACCCACAGCATTCATAAGCTGCATCTTATTTGAGAAATCCTCCATGCTCTCAGGTTCTCCATGTCTTTTAATCATCTCCTTGTAATAGAGATCATACCTGCCATTTCCTGTCGCTGCATCATGATAGCCCCAGGAATGGTTCATCGGGAAAGGCACATTCTTATCCCAAACCAGGTTTGGAATAATCTTAGGGAGGATATTATATGGTGGTTGGGAAGGAACTCCTGTTTCATCTTTAAAAACCCAGTCCCTGCCTGCAATCGCCTTATTATAATATACTTTAGGATCCTGCCATGTGTAAGGACCTCCGCTGTAAACGCCTGTCGGTTTATTGTCGGGCCATGCCATATCCCATCCCACCGGGAGCTTTGCAAACCCTGATGAACTTGGTATAAATGGTCTGGTTCCGTCATACGAAATGATACTATTTCTCATAAAATCATATAGTTCCTTTCGGGCATGACCTTCATTGCCACCCGTCCAGACAAGCAGACTCGGATGATTCCTTATTCTTAAAATCGTGTTTACCACATTCATTTTAAATACCTCACCCTCGAGAGGCCAGTCAGGCGATCCCTTAAACTCGCCCTGAGTGTCGCCGGTGATCCAGAAATCGGACCATACCAACATTCCATAACGGTCGGCAGCTTCCCAGAACTCATCGCAAGGAGTTACGCCACCACCCCAGATCCTTACCAGGTTGACGTTCGCATTACGGCAAAGGTGAAATTCGTAATCGTATCTGAGCGAATCGCGGTTAAGCATCATATCCGGAACCCATGCCCCTCCGACAAGCTGAATGCGGCGTTCGTTTACATAGAAATCACGTCTCCATGAACCATTCACATCAACAGCTTTTGTGCTTACTGTACGGATACCAAACACAAAAGAAGTGTCGTCCGACACACCTGAATTATTGGCATACTGAAGCCTGATGCGGTAAAGATTCGGTTTGCCGTAGCCATTTGGCCACCACAGAACCGGATTGGCAATATTAAACTCTTTGGTATTCTCACCATTCAGATCTACAGCTAAAGAAGAATTCTTAGGGACAGTTATACTTTTGGTGAACTGAATTTGTTTTCCTTTAAAGGTTTCAGGAGTTAATGTGACTGTCAACTTCCCATTTTCGTCTGTCTGGTTATGATTTTTCAGTGAGAGATTCAAGGATATCTTTGCACTGGCAGTATCAGGAAGATTTGGGAGAGTTGTAACAAGTTTTGGATCAGTTATGGTAGTTCCTCCTGAAGTTCTGAGGTAAACCGGGAGCCAGATCCCCATGTTACGGTCGCGAACCGGAGGGATCCAATCCCAGCCAACAGAACATAACATTGTTACATTCTTGCCTATGTCGCCCGTAGTGCCGCCATTGGGATAAAAATCGCCAAGGGCTTTAAGCTGCTCGGTTGAAGGTAATCCCGGATAATCGAGCGGATAGATTTTTACTGCAAGCGCATTCTCCTCTCCAGCCTTTATCAGATTACTTATATCCAGACTATGCTGTGCGAACATTCCGGCCATCCGGGTTGAGTCTTTTACCTGCCTGCCATTCACCCAAACAGCTGCACGGTAATTAATTCCCTTGAATATCAGCTGAATGTGACGTCCTTTATCAGAAGCAGGAACATTAAATACTGTTCTGTACCAGTAAGGCTTATTCCATGGATTGGGGTTATTGGGCAGATGACTGTATTGTTCAAGATTATATTTCTTGTTGAATTCATCTGAAGCATCAGGTATCAGCATATTGTTCATCCCCTGGTAAGGATCGGGATAGACCCCGTTTTTTACAAGTGCAGTTAGAACAGTTGAAGGAACGGTAACCGGGAACCAATAGACTTTCGATTTATATCCTGGGGTGGATATCTCTTCACCTGTTGATGGGATAAGCACCGATGACTGAAGCTCAAATTTGCTGAGCCTTACCTGTTTTACCGGACCTGACTGGGAACGGAGGTGTATTGGAAGCGCCAGTATACTTACTACCAGCAATGTAAGAATGGGAAAATGCTTTTTCATAATCATAGGTTTTATTCGGGGAGGCTAATATATTTAAAATTCATACTACTTCAGATGCTTTTTAATATTATACAGCTTATTCAGGGCCTCCACAGGCGTAAGATTATCAATATCTATTTCAAGGATCTCATCACGGATCTGTTTCAATACCGGATCGTCGAGCTGAAAAATACTGAGCTGCATTCCTTCCCTGTGGCCGGCAATATCAGCAATAGGTTTTGTAAGTTCCTGCTTCACATGGCTTTGCTCAAGTTCTTTGAGGATCTCATCTGCTCTTGTAACAACACTTTTTGGCATTCCTGCCATTCTCGCCACATGGATTCCAAAGCTATGTTCGCTCCCGCCCCGCTTAAGCTTACGGAGAAATATTATTTTATTATTGAGCTCTTTAATTGATACATTATAGTTTTTTACTCTTGAAAATGAGTTCTCCATCTCATTAAGCTCGTGATAATGAGTTGCAAACAGAGTTTTTGCCCTGAACTTATTCTCATGCAGATACTCAACCATGGCCCATGCGATTGAGATGCCGTCATATGTACTCGTGCCTCTTCCGATCTCATCAAGCAGAACAAGACTGCGGTCTGATAGGTTATTCAGGATACTGGCAGTTTCATTCATTTCGACCATAAATGTAGATTCACCCAGACTGATATTATCCGATGCACCTACCCTTGTAAAAATCTTATCGACCATACCGATCTTTGCAGCCCTCGCAGGTACAAAACAACCGGTTTGTGCCATTAATACAATAAGCGCCGTTTGTCTCAAAAGTGCGGATTTTCCCGACATATTCGGACCAGTAAGAATGACTATCTGCTGATCTTCTGTATCGAGAACAAGGTCGTTCGGAACATATAATTCTCCGGGAGGTAGCTGCTTTTCAATAACCGGGTGGCGACCCTCTGTTATCTCGAGTACCCTTGAATCGTTGAGCAGGGGCCTCACATAATTATTTTCAGTTGAAATTACTGCAAACGATTGAAGGCAATCGAGTCGCGCAATAAGTGAAGAGTTCAGCTGAATCGGAGGGATATACTCCAGAATTGCGAGTACAAGATCGTTAAAGAGTTTTGTTTCGAGCGAGAATATCTTCTCTTCCGCCCCAAGTATTTTGCTTTCGTATTCCTTGAGCTCCTCCGTAATATATCGTTCAGCACTTACCAGGGTCTGCTTCCTGATCCATTCCGGTGGCACTTTGTCCTTATGCGTGTTTCTGACTTCTATATAATACCCAAAAACGTTATTAAAACTTACTTTGAGTGAAGTAATTCCTGTCCTTTCACTTTCGCGCTTCTGCAAATCTTCAAGATATTCCTTGCCATGGTATTGAATCATTCGCAGATCATCCAGCTCCTCAGAGATCCCTGCAGCAATTGCATTTCCTTTTGATAGTTGAACCGGAGGGTCATTGTTTAATTCCTTCTCAATTTTGTCAGCAATCAGCTTGCATGGATTCAACTGTTCAGCAAGTTTAGTAAGTGGAATACAATTACTCTTATTGCAGAGCTGTTGTAGCGGCTCAATAGCAAATAAAGCTCTCTTCAGCTGCACCACCTCACGCGGATTTATCCTGCTTACAGCTACTTTTGAGATAAGTCTTTCCAGGTCTCCTACCTGCCTTATAAGCGCTGCTATCTCATCCCTGACGGTTTCGCTTTCTGTCAGATACTGAACTATATCGAGACGTTCATTTACAGGTTGCATATCTTTGAGGGGAAGAGCAAGCCACCGTTTAAGCAGCCGACCTCCCATCGGAGAAATTGTACGGTCCATTACATCGATGAGTGTCCTTGCCCCCTCATAGGGAGAATGGAATAGTTCAAGGTTTTTAATTGTGAATTTATCCAGCCAGACATACCTGTTTTCCTCTATTCTGGAAAGATTTGTTATGTGCCCGAGCTGTTCGTGCTGGGTTATATCGAGATAATAAAGGATAGCACCTGCAGCAACTATTCCAAATGTAAGATTCTGAACACCAAATCCTTTGAGGGAAGAAGTTTCAAACTGTTTCGTCAATCTGTCATTAGCCGCCTCAGGTCTGAAGATCCAGTCATCGAGTTTGAATGTATAGAACTTTGGTCCGAAATACTCCAGAAAAAGATCTTTCTTCCCTTTCTCAAAAAGCACCTCTTTAGGCTGAAAATTATTCAGCATCTGATCTATGTATTCTATAGTACCTTCCGATGTAAGGAACTCGCCGGTGGATATATCCAGAAATGCAACCCCGGCAATCTTCTTATCAATATGAACAGCTGCAAGGAAGTTATTTTCCTTATGATTCAGCACATTTTCATTCAGCGAAACCCCTGGTGTAACCAGCTCAATTATACCTCTCTTAACTATTTTTTTTGTGAGTTTCGGATCTTCCAGCTGTTCACAGATTGCCACCCTCTGCCCTGCCCTTACCAGGCGGGGAAGATATGTATCGAGGGCATGATAGGGAAACCCGGCAAGTTCGACGAATGAAGCCGATCCGTTTGCCCTTCTTGTCAGTGTGATTCCCAGTATCTCTGATGTTCTGATTGCATCCTCGCCGAAAGTCTCGTAAAAATCACCTACCCTGAAAAGAAGAATTGCATCAGGATGTTTTGTCTTGATGTCGTAATACTGCTTCATCAGCGGTGTTTCTACATACTTGTGGAGCTCAGACATTAATAATCAGAATTTTTTGATTAATTTTTAATCAACGGGTACTTAACAAAGATACACTCCCGGTAATATTAATGAAAGCCTTTTAGAATATTATTCATCATACTTTCAATTAAAGTCATAAAAATTCATTACAAGTTTTCTCTGTGTCTCTCTGTGCCGGCTCTGTGTCTCTCGGTGACAGTTCTTTTAGTTACACAGAGTGCCACAGAGGTATCACAGAGTTACACAGAGAAATAAGGAGGAATTTCATCGGGTTTTAATACCTTAGTGGTAAAAAATAATGACGAAAATAAAAACCTGGCCCGGATCGCTTGAAAATCAATTTATTTACCCCAACCCCAAGGGGAGTAAATTGATTTTCTTCGCTCCCCTTGGGGCCGGGGTAAACGAAGAAAATAAATTGACATGAAAAAGGTTTTGATACTTGGTGCAGGTATGGTGGTTAAACCGATGGTTGAATATCTGCTTAATAATGGATTTGGACTGACTATTGCCTCGCCAATGAAGGAGAGAGCAGAAGAAATGATAAAAGGAAATCCGAACGGAACAGCTGTTGACTGGTCAATGGATGACCCTGAGACGCTGGGGAACCTGGTTTCCGACAATGACATCGCAGTAAGTTTGCTGCCATATAAATACCATACAGAAGTGGCAAAAATTTGTCTTGTCTACAGTAAATCGCTCGTTACAACATCATATGTTCAGAAGGAGATGATACCTCTGGATGAACCTGCAAGGAATGCCGGTGTAATATTCCTGAATGAAATAGGTCTTGATCCCGGAATTGATCACATGACGGCTATGAGGATCATCGATCACATTCACAATAATGGCGGGTATGTTGAAGAATTCTATTCTCTTTGCGGAGCACTGCCTGCGCCGGAAGCTGCTGACAATCCTATGGGTTATAAATTCTCCTGGAGCCCTAAAGGGGTTATACTTGCAAGTCGTAACAGCGCTCTGTATCTGAAGAACGGGAAAGAGGTTTTTATCGAACCGGTTAATCTTTTTAAAGACAGGTTCAACTACAATTTTCCGGGGATTGGAGATCTTGATGTTTATCCGAACAGGGATTCGATAAGCTATAAGGAAATATATGGTATTCCGGAAACAAAAACAATGTACCGGGGAACGTTCAGGTATAAAGGCTGGTGCGAAACTCTCGATGCAATTAAGAGCCTGAATATGCTTGACGATACCATAACCAATTATCAGGGAATGAGTTATGCTGATTTCCTGGCCGAACGGGCCGGAATTAAAAAAGCTGATCTGAAAATGGGAATCTCAGTCAAACTTGGATTGAAAAAGGATTCTGTTATAATGAAGTCGCTGGAATACCTGGATTTCTTCAGTGATGAAATTCTTAATTACAGGACCTCAACACCTTTCGATATTACCTCCGACCGTATGATAAAGAAAATGGCTTTAGCTGATCACGATCGTGATATGGTTATTTTGCAGCATGTTTTTCTGGCAGGCTATCCGGGAGGAAGAAGAGAGGTTATAAAATCGTCAATGATCGATTTCGGATCACCATCCACCAACACCTCTATTGCCAGAACGGTAGCTTTACCGGCAGCGATTGCAGTTAAGATGATACTTGAGAAGAGAATCATTCTTACCGGAGTTCACAGACCAGTATTCCCGCAAATCTATAATCCCATACTCGACGAACTGAAAACGCTTGGAATAGAAATGAAAGAGGAATATGGATTACCAGAAAGTGAGATGATATAAGCCCAAAGGCCCCTATAGCTAGCTGCTGGCGCGGATTTGCAATCCATGCTCAGGAATGATGAAGCTGGCAAGGATTGCAAATCCGCGCCAGCAGTGGGGATGGGGTTCAAATAACTAGAACTTAAGATAAAAATCCTTTGTAAGGTTTCTATATTCCTCAGTAAAATCATGTCTCGGTCCACGTTCAATAGTCAGAAATTTTTCCTTAGCCGGTTTTCTTTCTCCTGAGAAAGTCAGTATTAATCTCCTGATTTCAGATGTCGGCAATGGCCTTATTTTTAAGATATTACAACAATAAAACCCAAACTGCTGAGCTTCTGCAATAAATACAGTCCCTTCAACGTACGGCAGAATTATCTGGAACAGGCCTTTCTCATCTAAAAGCCTGTTAATACCGGTAAGCAGATCGGCTGAAGTAAGTGAATCGTTATGCCGGGCGGAGGATTTTCGCGGATCCGGATTTTTTAAGGAATTGCTGAAGTATGGCGGATTTGTTACAATCAGGTCAAATTTCCTTTCATTGTAGTTAAAAGTCTGAAGATCTGTATTTAAGACTGTTATCCTGTTCTTCCACCCTGATTGTTCAACATTTTCAACAGTCTGAATATATGAGTCTTTATCTGGTTCAATTGAAACTATCTCAGCATCACAGCGCTGGGCAAGCATAAGAGTGATCAGACCGGTTCCTGATCCGACATCAAGGATTCTTTTCTTTCCGGCCACAGCTGCGCTGGCTCCCAGAAGTACAGCATCAGTGCCTACTTTAAAAGCTGCCTTTTCCTGAAAAACCTTGAATTCCTTAAAGGTGAAATGAGAATTGGACATAGTCAGATTTATTCAACCAATTTCACTGTTTAATATCTACTTTTACAATTTGTAAAAATAGTTATATGAGGCTAAATAAAGCTGACCTGAAAGAGTTTCTTGATGAGAAAGCTGATAAATATAACAACTGTGATTTTATTGAATCGGATCCGGTTAGTATTCCTCATCGGTACTCAGATAAAAATGATATTGAAATTGCCGGGTTCCTGGCAGCAACAATTTCTTGGGGAAACAGGAAAATGATTATCAGAAATGCCACCCGAATGATGGAATTAATGGGTAATTCACCGCACGATTTCATTATGAACCATAATGATAATCACCTGGATAAATTACGCGGATTTGTACACCGAACTTTTAATTCGGATGATTTTATTTTCTTCATCAAAGCATTACAGCATATTTATAAAGAAAAGAACGGACTTGAAGCCATTTTTAACCACTACAGTACTAAAGACTCTTTACAGCCCGCTATTCATCAGCTAAAAAGCATCTTTTTTGAACTTCCTCATAATGCACGTACCGTTAAACATCTTTCTGATCCTGATAAAGGTTCGGCAGCAAAAAAAATTAACATGTATCTGCGTTGGATGGTCAGGAATGATAACAGGGGTGTCGATTTCGGAATCTGGAAATCTGTTTCCCCTTCAATACTCTCATGTCCGCTCGATGTCCATTCCGGTAATGTGGCACGTAAGCTCGGATTAATTTCGCGTAATCAAAATGATTCAAAGGCTGTACTTGAACTGGATAAGAATTTAAGGGAAATGGATAGTTCAGACCCTGTTAAGTACGATTTTGCACTGTTTGGTTTAGGTGTTTTTGAAGGATTCTGAAAAAGCTTTAATAATAATATTGACAGAAACTACTTGCTAAATTTCTTTTTGATTGAAGAAATTACAAATGGCAAGGAAGTTATCACTATCAGAAATATAACTATATAACCCAGGTAATCCTTTGTTCCAGGTATATATTTACCCATAAAATATCCGGTTAAAACAAGGGAACTTACCCAAAAAAATGCACCGACAAGACTATATATAAAGAATTTATAATAATCCAACTTTACGATACCGGCAATAATCGGAGCGAATGTTCGAACAATAGGAAGGAACCGGCTAAGTATTATCGTCTTCTTCCCGTGTTTAATATAAAAATCGTGTGCAGCTGTAAGATGATCCTGCCTGAATAAAAACCCGGATTTACGTTTGAACAACAACGGCCCCACCTTCTTTCCAAAAGCATAACCAACAAGATTTCCGGCAACCGCGGCAATAATTATTAAGAGAACAAGCAGGGCGGGATGAATATCAAGGAGGCCTGTAGAACATAATAAACCCGCTGTAAACAGAAGCGAATCACCGGGCAGAAAAAAGCCAACGAACAATCCTGTTTCAGCAAACACAACAAACAGCAGGAGATAAATTCCTCCAATGTGTATTATACTTTCAGGATTTACAAGTTGCTTAAGGAAATCAAAGATACCATCCATATGAACCGCCTTTGAGAATAAATATCTCTAAATATAGCTCTTTTTATTCTCAATGAAAACAGCCCGGTGTTTGTGAGTCCGTATTGATTATATAACTTTAATAGTTAAAATTTGTTTCTCAGACAGATATAATGTTATCTTTCTATTATGATACAGCAATCATACAATGAGCAATTATTATATAGAAGAGCCTTTTTTTTGAGCCTCTTTACGATCTTTTATAATATTATCGAGGGTTTGGTTTCCATTATTTTGGGCTACTCAGATGAAACTCTCGCATTATTAGGATTTGGTGTGGATAGCTTTATTGAAGTGATGTCAGGAATCGGGATCGCCGTGATGATCTACCGGATAAGACAACATCCTGAAAGTTCAAAAAGCCGTTTCGAAATAAGAGCATTAAAGACAACCGGCCTGGCGTTTTACTTATTGTCAATCGGTCTCCTTGCGGGGATAATTCTGAATATAATTACTCAACATAAGCCAATTACAACTATTTGGGGAGTTGTTATTTCTATAATCTCCATTATTGTGATGACATTCCTTATGAATGCAAAAAAGAGTGTCGGGAAACAACTCGACTCCGGACCCATAATCTCTGATGCCAATTGTACAAAGGCCTGTGTTTATATGTCCATTGTACTTTTGTTATCGAGTCTTGTATATGAACTTACAGGGTTTACCTATGCTGATGCGATCGGAGCTGTTGGTTTAATATATTTTTCAGTCTCAGAGGGGCGGGAGGCATTTGAGAAAGCAAAAGGAAAAGAAATTGATTGTTGCGATTAGGTAAGAGCCGGGAACACTAATCCTTGCGGTAACAAAACCCGTTTGTCAGTTCTCCGGCAAAGACTCGTTAACAATAAGACCATCTTTGATCTGAACAATCCTGTCCGACATACCCGCGAGCTGACGGTCGTGGGTTACAATTATTATTGTCTGACCAAAGGTATCCCTTAGCTTAAAAAATAATTTATGAAGTTCATTCTTATTCTCTGTATCAAGGTTCCCTGATGGCTCATCAGCGAGGATTACAGAAGGATTATTTACGAGTGCACGGGCCACAGCGACACGTTGTTGTTCGCCGCCGCTCAGTTCTGAGGGTTTATGATCGAGTCTTTGAGAGAGATTCAGGAATCCAAGCAGTTCGGTGGCCCTTCTTTCCGACTCAGCTTTTCCTTTCCCTGCAATATAAGCAGGGATGCATACGTTTTCGAGTGCGGTGAATTCGGGAAGCAGCTGATGAAACTGGAAAACGAAACCTATATTGGTATTCCGGAAAGCGGCCAGTGCCTTTCCTTTGAGTAGGCTGATATCTGTACCGTTGTAAAAAATTGATCCGTTATCGGGCCTGTCTAAGGTTCCGATTATCTGAAGCAGAGTGGTTTTTCCCGCCCCGCTTGCTCCCACTATAGATACAACTTCATTCTTTCCGATGTGCAAATCTATTCCTTTAAGCACCCTGAGATCCCCGTATGCTTTGGTAATGCCTGTAGTCCTAATCATTTACCTCTTTATAATATCCGTCAGACGTTTCATTTATATCCTTCTGAATATTATCCTTCACCTCATTCACACCCGATTCAATGTTTTCAGCCACATCATTCATCTCCTGACGAACCGAAGATGATACATCATTCATATCATTCTGGATACTATCATTTACATCATTGACATCTCTCGTTATTTTGTCAGAAAGATCTGAAACATCTTTTGATAATGAATCTTTAACATCAGTCAGATCTTTCCTTATATCAACAGTGCTGGTCTCAAATTCCCTTTTGATATCATCAGTGGCTTTTTTAAAATCGCGCATACCCTTTCCTACACTTTTTGCAATATCAGGCAGTTTCTCAGCTCCGAAAAGTAGTAGGGCAACAATTACAATAATAAATATTTCGGGTCCGCTCATAAATGGAGAGTAATGATTGTTCCGTTATTTTCAGAAAGCAAAGTTAGAAAAGTTTAATGATATTCATAAGTATTCAACCAGTATCGGTAATAAAAAAGAGACTATCCCTGATGAGATAGTCTCTTTACTGAAGATTAAGTATTTATCAGTATTTTATACCCTTTTTCTTTGTTGTGTCGTATACAATTGATGAGGCAATAAATATCGAGGAATATGTTCCGACAATAATACCTATAATCATTGCGAAAAGAAATCCCCTGATAGTTGCGCCACCGAAGAAGAACATCGCAATAAGCACGAGTATTGAGGTAACCCCGGTATTCATTGTACGGCTTAGCGTATCGTTCATTGCAAGGTTAATTACCTCTTTAACAGGTCTCTTCCTGTGCAACGGCAGGAACTCACGTAACCTGTCGAAAACAACCACGGTATCGTTCACTGAATATCCGATTACCGTCAGGATCGCAGCTATAAAAGCCTGGTCAATTTCCATTGTGAAAGGAAGAATACCCCATAACAGCGAATATATTCCAATAACGATCATCACGTCGTGAGCCAGGGCTACCATCGCTCCCAGTCCATATTGCCAGTTCCTGAACCTCATGAAGATATAGAAGAACATGATTATGAGCGACAGGAATACTGCCCATATTGCTTTGGTTTTTATATCACTTGCAATAGTTGGTCCGACAGTCTCGGAGCTCCTTCTGTAATCAGCCAGAAACTTTTCTTCGGTGACATCTGCGGGTATCATCCCCTTTAGTCCGTTATACAAAGCAGCCTCAACCTCATCATCAACACCTGTTTCGCCGATTTTGAATTTTGTGGTTATTCTTACCTGATCATCACTTCCGAAAGTTACAACCATTGGAGCTTCCCCGAATACACCGGTAAGGTTTCTTGCAACATCCTCTGTAGTAACAGGTGCATCAAATTTGACTACATATGTTCGGCCACCTGTAAAATCTATTCCCGGATTTAACCCGCGAATAAATAGCGAACCGATACCTATTATGGTAACCAGAATTGATATAGTATAGAACATCCTGCGTTTACCGATAAAGTCTATCTTAGTATTTCTCAGGATATTAGCTGTCATTTTAATGGAGAATGTAAGATTAACATTCTTCTTAAGAAGCCATTCGTATAAAATTCGTGTTATGAATATCGCACAGAAAAGAGAAGTGAAAATACCTATAACCAACGTTGTTGCAAAACCTTTGATTGGTCCTGTCCCAAAAACATAAAGCACAATACCAGTCAAAAGTGTAGTAATATTAGAGTCCATGATAGCAGATAATGAACCCTTATAACCATCGGCGACTGCCAGCTTTATACCCTTTCCAGACCTGAGCTCTTCACGAATTCTTTCATATATAAGAACATTGGCATCAACAGACATACCCATAGTAAGAACTATACCTGCAATACCAGGTAGAGTAAGTACTGCTCCAAGTGAGGCAGATACTCCCATGAGTAAAAACACGTTTGCCATGAGTGCTATGTCGGCAATAGTACCTGCACTACGGCTATAATAGAAAATCATATAGAACAATACTATAAAGAAAGCTACTACAAATGAGGTAAGACCTGAGTTAATAGCTTCTTTACCTAAGGAGGGTCCTATAATTGTGTCAGAAAAGATTTTTGCAGGAGCCGGTAATTTTCCGGACTTAAGAATGTTGGCAAGGTCATCGGCTTCTTCAATTGTAAAATCGCCTGAAATTTCAGTGTTTCCTCCGGTTATTTCGCCAACCACATTGGGATAAGAACGCACATAACCATCAAGAACAACTGCTATGCAGCGGTCGACGTTTTCGCGTGTCATTCTTGCCCAGATCTTTGCCCCTTCTGCATTCATCGACATATCTACTTTAATCTCTGAACCTGTAATCCCTGAAGAAGGACGGGCAGAAGTGATAACGTCTCCATCCAGCGGAGGACGGCCATCGCGGGTTGTAATTTTTATTGCATGGAGTTCGTAAAATGTCTTTGTGGCATCATATTTATAAGGATTCTGGCTCCATGCGAATTTAAGATCGCGGGGAAAGAGAGCCTTCACCTGATTCATCTTAAGAATTGTGTTAACCCTTGCTGTATCTTTTAAGCTTGCAAGCCCTACCATACTCGACCTGAGTGGTTGCCCCTGTTCGTCCACCCGCGGATTAAGCAATCCAAAGAGCGGATTTTGCAGTGCAAACTCCTCACGGGTTGTGGCTTCCTGAGCAGTTGTAGTGTCCTTTCCTATCAGATCGAGAAGAGACTGATCTTTTTTACTTGTATCCGAAACAGCAGTTTGTGCTGCTTCACCAATAACCGGTTCAGTTCCTGTACTCGCAGTGCTGGCTTTAATCTCTTTCAAAAGATCATTAGCCTGTGACAGATAGCCAATTATTTCAGCATTCTCGTATGTTTCCCAGAATTCAAGATTTGCGGTTCCCTGTAGCAGTTCCCTCACCCTTTTGGGATTGGTCTGTCCGGGAAGATTTATGAGAATTCGGCCTTTTGTAGCCATCTGTGTTATATCGGGCTGAACAACTCCAAAACGGTCTATCCTGGTACGAAGGATGTTAAAAGCATTTGTAATGGCACCTGAAACCTCTTCATCAAGAACCTTAAGTACATCTTCATTGGTTGAATTGAAGTTTATTTTTTCTTTAAGGTCAACGGTACCAAAGATAGAAGCAAGTTTTGCATTAGGATCAGTCTCTTTAAATGCCACGCCAAAAAGCGTGAGGTAATCTGACTGACTCGTTTTCTGCAATTCTTTTGCCCGTACAAGAGCAGTATTAAATGTTTTATCAGGATTATAGTTAGAGAGAGCTTTTAGGATATCTTCCACAGACACCTCCAGAATAACACTCATCCCACCTTTCAGATCGAGCCCAAGGTTCAGTTCCTTTTGCTGACACTCTTTAAAGGTGTTACCAAGAAAACTCCATTGTTCCTTGGAAAGGGTTGAGATTGAATCGAGATAATGGGTCTCTTTAACCAGATTCCCTTTCGCATATTCTCTGGCATCTTTTTTTACCAGGTATGTTGCACCTGTAAAGGAGAGCTGGTAAATCGATACCAGGCCCAATGCAATTGCCAGAATGATGATTGCTGCTTTATTCTGCATTTGTCTGTTCTTTTGGAATTATAATGATACTATTTTTCTTCTTCTACTTTATTGAGGCGCAAAGATATTAATTTTTTATAAAAACAATCAATTATTAATCAGATGAATTAGGGGATTTATTAAAGTAAAGCAGACCGTGTCAGGTGATTTTGCTTAGACATGCCCCCAAACCCCCTGAAGAGGGCTTAATTTGGACTCCTAATTAACACCCGGGCAAGGCAGGGTGGTATTAATTAAAAAGGCCGGAATATTTCATCCAGCCTTTTAATATTTATCATTAACTATCTACTAATCAATGAGTTTATCGTATTCGGTCTCGAGAGGTTTTCTGTTTATGAAATCATAGAGAGTAAGTGCACGCAGATTATAGAAATAGTTCCAGTAATTCTGCAGTGATTGAATATAAGCTCTTTTGTTCTGGTCTTTCCTCGAATCAGCATCATTAAGATCAAGAACAGCAATTTTTCCGATAAGGAACCGCTGTTTTGTAACTTCATATCTCTTCATGGCAACTGTATCTGATTTTGCGGCTATCCCAACCTGAGCTGCCTGAAGATTGAACTGTTCAACATCGAGGGAAAGATTCTGTTGAAAGTCGATAATTGCCTGTTCTGACTGAACCTGAGCAAGTTCAAGACTCGATTGTGCCATCTTATATCTTCCTTTCCCTTGTCCCCAGTCGAGAATTGGAACCGAGAATTGAAGACGTACTCTTTGTGAGTTATTGAGATTCTGATAAGCATCTGCAAAGACTATATTCTGCTGGTTCAATCCCAGGGAACCGGTAAGAGTTGCATTGAGCCCTCTTGCTGCTTTTGCCTGGGCAACACTTTCCTGTGCAGATAGCAGGGTAAGCTGTTGAGTCAATATTTCAGGATTATTTGACATAGCCAGATCGAATACTTCTTGAGTAGCAACTTGAAGTGAAGGGATCTCAGTTGGAATAGACAACTCGAGCCTGACCTGATCGTTAAAACCCAGGAATGATCTCAATCGAATCTCCCTATCTCTCAAATTCATTGAAGCTTGCTTTCTGGCTGTTTCAGAGTTTAGCCACGATAACTGCATTTGGAGCAGCTCATCTTCAGCGATAGTACCAAGTGTGTAACGGCCCTGAGCAATTCTCCAGAGAGTGTCTGCATTTGAATAGTTCATCTCGGCAATCTGCTGGTTAATCTGAGCCAGAGCAAGAGAGAAAAAATTCATTACTGCTTGCTGGTGAACATTTTCTATTCCTGCAAGGTAAGCCTTCTTGGCCTGTTCATATCTTTTTGGCTCAATCTTTTTATCCCATTTTAATGCATTAAAGCTTCTTATGGGCTGTGTTATATTTATACTGATCGGAGTTGTTACATAATCAATCGGAGTATTGCTCTTTAGATCCTTTTCGAGTGTAAGGTCCGATCTGAGTGAAATGACTGTTCCGGTAGGACCAATGTTTTGGGATAGAGACAGACTTCCCAGATTGTTAACGTTGTTTGTTTGAAAATACTTAAATGTACTGTCTTTAAACTGCCTCTGAAGGGAATTGTTGAAATCAGGAGTTGTACCTGAAAGTCGGAGAGAAGGGAGGTATTGTGCCTTAAAAGATCTATACTGCCAATAACTGGCGCGAAACCTGTGTTTGGCAATGAGTGCATTGGGTGATTGTTCTTCCGCGAGTTTTATAACATCTCCGAATGTGAGTTTTTTAACTTCCTGGGCTCTTAATGTTGCAGCTGATAAGATGAGTACAGCTGCCATTGAAAATAAAAGTAATTTCTTCATGCCTAATATTTTATTCATATCTTAATGATTCGATAGGATCTTTTTCTGATGCTCTTTTAGCTGGGGAATAACCGAAGATCACTCCAACTGCAGCAGAGACACCGAAAGCTATAAATACTGAGAAAAAGGAGACAATGGTCATAATTCCGGCAATCTGTTCAATCAGTTTGGCCATAACCACCCCGAAGAATATTCCGATAAAACCTCCGCTAACACTTATAAGTACTGCTTCTGCAAGGAACTGTACCACGATATCCATTTTCTTTGCACCAATGGCCATTCGTGTACCAATCTCTTTTATTCTTTCCATAACAGAGGCAAACATAATATTCATGATGCCTATACCACCAACTATAAGAGAAATACTGGCAATGGCTCCGAGCACAATATTAAAGATATCTTTTGTCCTTTGCTGCTGTTTAAGAAGTAGTTCAGGAACTGTTATTTCAAAGTCTTTTACACCTGTATGTCTTCTGTTAAGCATCCGGCTGAGAATCTCAGTTGTCGGATTAAGCTGCTCAGTTTCAGTTACCTGTACAACGATCCTGTCGAGCTGATTGTAATTTGTCTCAACATCGCTGGATGCATCTGCACTGCTTACGACAACCCTACCCATCATACCTCCGCCACCTCCTCCTCCGAAGAACTGAACTGATGTAGCCTCAGAAACAAGTTTGGTATTCAGAAGAGCCCTGTTCTGGTATCTCAGAAGCATTGTCTGAATAGGTATGTAGATATTGTCATTATATACATTTACGCCCTTCTCTTCAAACCCGGTAAGGTTGACGTTGGTTTTCTGCAGAACGCCTATAACCTTGAGCCAGATACCATTAAATTTAATATACTGACCAAGCGGATCGACCTTACTGAAAAATTTAGCCCTGATATTAGCGCCAATAATACAAACCTGGATCCCGTTCTCTTCCTGGTATGAGTTGAAAAAAGCACCTCCAACGAGTGGCAGATTGTAAAGATGAAAATAGTCATTTGACACTCCTACAAGCTTTGCAGAGTATTTTACTCCGTTCAGCATAGCGGTTGAATTGAATGATATTTCAGGACTTATCCTTTTTACCGAAGGAAGTGTTTCCCTTATAGCCTCAACATCGAGCAGATTCAATCCTCTTGAGAATTTCTTCTGTTGCTTTTCGCCTTCATCTGAAGATGAGCCTTTATCGGGTATCACCGGATTAATGAGGATATTGTTAACCCCCACCATCTTCATCTGTTCCATAATCTCCTGCTTTGCCCCTTTTCCAATGGCTAGCATGGCAATTACTGCAGCCACACCAAAAATTATTCCAAGAGCTGTAAGAATCGATTTTAGCTTGTTTGAAACTATCGATTCAACGGCAATCTCTATATCGTGGAAATATCGCAATATAAATCTGAACATCTTATTTCCTTTTAATTGTTAGTTTCTGATTGCTGCCTGTCCGTTACCTGCGCCCTGTGTCCCGGTTTGAGCAGGTTGTCTGCGTCGTGCAGATGTATCTCTTACTCCGGCGGGAGCGCTTTGTCCTCCCTGCTGGTTACGCTGATTTCTGAACTGACGCATTGCAGCAGTGTCTCTTGTTCCACCGGCGCCACCAGCGCCACCGGCACCTCTCGCGTTCTGAAACTGTTGCATCATCTCGGGAGTAACATTCATTCTGCCTCCGCCACCCATTCCTCCGGGTCCCATCATTCCGCCTCTCTGATCCCTTGCATTCTCAGCCTCTTTTCTCAAACGCATCTCTTCATCTTTTTTGGCCTGTTCGCGTTCTTTAATTACAGCTATGAGTTCTTCACCAACAAGTTTAAATCCTTCAGGTTCTACCGGTGTGCTCAAATATATCTGTACCCCCGGTTCCAATCCCTGTTCAATAACAACATTATTCTCATTCGATTCGCCAAGCACAACAACCTGACGTGTTTTGTTCTTCATATAAATAAAAGGAATACTATCAACTCCGGCCTGGACACTCTCGAGAGGAATATATGTAACATCACTTATTGTTTTGGTAATGACTTTGTTGCCAGTAGTCATTGATGGTCTCAGGATCGGATCAGATTCATTTACTTCAATAAGTACTTCAAACACTTTTGCATCAGCATTCGGGAGTTGTTCCCCGATATTAGCAACACTTGTTACCATTCCTGTATATGATTTTTCCGGAAAAGCATCAACAATTATCTCAACCTGCTGACCAGCCTTCACTTTACTCACATCTATTTCGTTAACATAGGTTTTTGATATCATCGAAGACATATCGGGAAGTGTTGCTACAACATTATCCCATGGGCTTATTGAAGATCCCACTTTTCTTTTGGCACCCATTCTGTCTCTCTTATAGATGATCATGCCATCGGAGGGAGCTGAGATAATAAATTTTAACAATACAGTTTGAAGATCAGAAACTCTCTGACGCTGTTCCGTTAAATTATTTTTAATACTTCTCATGTCAGATTTTGCCTGTTCAACACGCAGCGAATATCCTCTGATAGACTGATCGAGCGACCGGGTTGCCTTATCGAGCGAAATTTCAGCCTGACGTATAGTTGTTGGCGGTTCATATTTTGATTGCTGAAGTGTTATTGCTGCCTCCTCAACAGTAAATCTCATGTTTTTAATATTGTCTCTGAGGTTACTCAATGTAACTGCAGTATCAAGAATTTTCATCTCGAGGTTGGTCTCCTGGGTAACAAGTCTTTCAAGTTCATCTTTAAGACTGTTATCAAATGTTGTCCTGTCCAGGGTAGCAACGTAATCACCTTTTTTTACTTCTGTGCCTTCGGGTACCATATCTGTAATTTTGATATCCATAGCCCTGATGCCTCTGCTCTGGGCAAATTCCGGTCCAAAAATATCAGCCGATTTTTTTGCCTGCAATTCCCCGGTAGTAGTAACAACGATATCAAACTGACCTCTTTGGGATTCTGCATATAGATTTGCAATATCTTTTCTGGAGGAAGCCTTGCCGATAACAATCAATATAATGATTGCCACCGTCACAATAATGCCTGTAATAATAATTGTTCTTTTCATCATATAAAAAGTTTGATTTTAAAGGTATGATGCAGTTCGCATGTTATAAAAATTTTATTCTTTCTATCTTGTTTGTTAAACATGCTCGGTTCATCTCAAATAAAAATAATTAATAGTATTAAAAAAATCAGGGACAAAAGTATTAAAAAGCCCTATCCTATCCTTGGTCATTAACAATATTTAACACCTATACTTTTTTATCTTTATGAGTTTAAGACACCTATTCTCCCTCATTTATTCCGGAGGTTGGAAAAAATAAAAGAGATTTAGTGTTTTTTAACAATTGAAATAACCATTTCAGCCAGTTCTTCTGCTTCAGCTGAGGTCCTCCTTTCAGCATAGATCCTCATAATTGGCTCCGTATTGGATTTCCTTAGCTGAACCCATCCTTCAGGGTGTTCAATCCATAGGCCATCACGCTCATCGGTTACATAACCTGTGAAATATTTTTTTACTGCCTCCTTAATATTACCAAAATCAGCATCAGGTGAAAGAGTCAGCTTCTTCTTGGCTATAAAGTAATCGGGATATTTTTTTCTGAGTTCTGAGCATTTCATTTTGCTTTTTGCCAGGTGAGAAAGAAATAAAGCTATACCTGCCAGGGCATCACGACCATAATGTAGCTCAGGGTAAATAACCCCTCCATTACCTTCGCCTCCGATTACTGCACTGATTCTCTTCATTTCCTCAACAACATTAACCTCTCCCACTGAAGCAGAATAATGTTTACAACCGTATTTTTCAGCGATATCCCTCAGGGCTCTGGTTGAAGACAGATTTGAAACAGTGGCACCAGGGGTACTTTTTAAAATATAATCGGCAATAGAAACCAGGGTATACTCTTCTCCAAAGAAACTCCCGTCTTCAGATATTATCGCAAGACGGTCGACATCGGGATCGACAACAAAACCAATGTCTGCTTTCCCTTTTATTACTACATCTGAAATATCTTTGAGGTTTTCCGGAAGAGGTTCCGGATTATGTGAAAAATCACCGTCAGGTGTAGTGTTGAGTTCAACAATTCTCTTCACCCCAAGTGATTTTAACAGTTGTGGAAGTATAATGCCACCCACGGAGTTAATGCAATCTATTGCAACAGTAAAATTTGCAGCTTTAATTGCAGCTTTGTCAACAAGTTTCAATGCCAGTACCTTGTCGATATGCTTTTGGCCCCACGATTCATCATGAATCAGGGATCCGAAGAGTTCTGTTGAAGCAAAAAGATAATCATCGCGCTCAGCTATCGAGAGCACTTCAAGCCCATCCTTCGCAGAAAGGAATTCACCTTTTTCATTAAGCAGTTTAAGTGCATTCCAATGAGAAGGATTGTGACTTGCTGTTATAATAATCCCACCATCGGCATTCATTCCGGTTACTGCCATTTCAACCGTTGGTGTTGTTGCCATACCAAGGTCAGTCACGCTTATTCCCAGGCTTCTTAAAGTGGTTATAATCAGTCCGTTTACCATACTTCCTGATTTCCTTGCATCGCGGCCAACAACCACTTTTAGTCCTTCTTTCCTGTGTCGCAGCTGAACCCAGGTTCCATACGCTGCTGCAAATTTTACAATATCTGGTGGGGAAAGGCTCTCTCCCGGTTTACCGCCGATTGTTCCTCTTATCCCTGAAATTGATTTAATTAATGCCATCCTCTTAAAATTTTCAGACACGTAAAGGTGCTAAAAAAAGATCAAATTATTATATCGGCAAATAATTGTACCTTTGCACCCTGATAATTAATTGATATGGAGAACAGAAAACCTGCAGGAAGGCCATTTGCCAAGTTTGAAAAGCCACAGAGAAAGGTTTTGAAAAGCCGCACTCCCACAGGAAGCCCTCAGGAGGCTTATGAAAACCTGAAGGGGAAGGAGACAATTGCAAGGAAACCTGCCGGAAAAACTACCGGAAAACCGGAGAAAAATAAAAAGAAAGGGAGCAATCAGGATACAACACTTATAAGGCTTAACAGATTTATTGCAAATAGTGGCGTCTGTTCAAGGCGTGATGCAGATGAACATATAAAGAACGGGCTTATTTCGGTTAACGGAAAGCTTGTTACCGATCTGGGTACAAAAGTAACATACGATGATGATGTAAGATATAAGAATAAACGGTTATCATCTGAAAAGAAAGTTTATATTCTTCTAAACAAACCCAAAGACTACGTCACTACAGTTGAAGACCCTCATGCTGAGCACACTGTGCTTGATCTGATAGCTGACGGATGTACAGAGCGTGTTTATCCTGTGGGCAGGCTCGATAAAGCTACAACCGGGGTTCTATTACTTACAAACGATGGGGACCTTGCCGGAAAGCTTACCCATCCAAAGTATAAGAGGAAGAAAATATATCATGTTTTTCTCGACAATCCGGTTACCAAGAACGATCTTTTCAAGCTTACTGAAGGAATCGAACTTGATGGCACTACAGTAGTTGCTGATGCCGTATCATATGCAGATCCTGATGACAAAAGCCAGATCGGAATAGAACTCCATTCGGGTCAGAACAGGGTAATCAGAAGGATGTTCGAAACACTGGGATATAAGGTTAAGAAACTCGACAGGGTCTACTTTGCCGGCCTGACCAAAAAAAATGTACAAAGAGGAAAATGGAGGTTTCTCACCGATAAAGAGGTAAGTATGTTGAAGAGGGGAATTTTTTAAAATGTGTTTATGAATCACAGGTCAGGTTTTGTAAATATTTTGGGAAATCCCAATGTTGGTAAATCGACTATCATGAACGCCCTGGTGGGTGAAAAGCTGTCTATTATAACACCAAAAGCACAAACCACAAGGCATCGGATAATGGGTATCGTGAATGGTGAAGATTTTCAGATCGTTTATTCTGATACTCCTGGGATTCTTAAACCACAGTATAAACTGCAGGAGTCGATGATGAGTTTTGTCAATATCGCCCTCTCGGATGCTGACATGATCCTTTATGTAACTGATGTAAATGAGCATAATGCATATGAAGGTGAATACATTGACAGAATAAAAGAGTCAGGTATTCCGGTTATTATTGCAGTAAATAAAGTAGATCTTTCGGATCAGGAAACACTCGAGAAAGTTGTGGAAGAGTGGCATAAGGCATTTCCCGGTTCGCCTGTTATGCCGGTTTCGGGACTCAAATATTTCAACCTCGATTCACTTCTTAATGCAATTCTGGCAAAACTTCCGGAAAGTCCTCCATTCTTCCCTAAGGATCAGCTTACCGATAAATATGAGCGTTTTTTTGCATCGGAGATAATCCGCGAAAAAATTCTTGTTAATTATAAGAAAGAGATCCCATATTCAGTTGAAATAGAGATCGAAAGTTTTGAAGACGAGAAGAAAATATTAAAAATCAGGGCACTGATCCATGTTATTCGCGATAGCCAGAAAGGCATAATAATCGGACACAAAGGGTTGATGTTAAAAAGAGTTGGGACAGAAGCAAGACGTGACATGGAGGATTTCTTCAAGAAAAAGGTCTTTCTTGAATTATATGTAAAGGTAACCAAAGACTGGAGGGATAAACCACTGGCGCTTAAGAAGTTTGGCTACCGCTAGAACAAATTTTAAAAATCATTATGAGTAAAATAGTTGCAATTGTAGGAAGACCGAATGTTGGAAAATCAACACTCTTCAACAGGCTGACAGATTCAAGGGAAGCGATAGTTGATGAAGTGAGCGGGGTTACCCGCGACAGGAATTATGGAGTCTCCTTCTGGAACGGTGTTGATTTTTCAGTAATTGATACTGGTGGCTATGTACAGAACTCTGATGATATTTTTGAGGAAGAGATAAACAAACAGGTTCTGCTTGCTATTGAAGAGTCGGATGTTATCCTGTTTATGGTTGATGTCACAACCGGTATCCACGATATGGATAGTAATGTGGCCGCAATGCTGCGCAGGGTAGATAAAAAAGTAATTCTCGTTGTAAATAAGGTTGATAACGGAGAAAGACTGATGGATGCCACCGAATTCTATAATCTGGGCTTAGGTGACTATTTCCCCTTAAGTTCTATGAACGGAGGAGGAACAGGAGAGCTTCTGGATGAAGTGGTTAAACATCTTCCTGCAGAAGATCCATCTGTATTACCCGAACTTCCAAGAATAGCTATCGTGGGCAGACCAAACGTCGGAAAATCCTCACTTGTAAACTCACTCCTCGGAGAAGAAAGAAATATCGTAACCCCGCTTGCCGGGACAACGCGTGATTCAATTTACACAAGGTATAATAAATTCCAGCACGACTTTCTTCTTGTCGATACGGCAGGATTGCGCAAGAAAGGGAAAGTGAGCGAGGATATTGAGTTCTACTCCGTTATGCGTGCAGTAAAAACAATCGAGAACTCAGACATATGCCTGCTTCTTATTGACGCTACACGGGGCATTGAATCGCAGGATCTGAATATTATGTCGCTTATTCAGAAGAATAACAAAGGGATGATCGTTCTGGTTAACAAATGGGATCTTATTGAAAAAGAGAACAATGCAACAGTTCAGATAGAGAAGGATATTAGAGAAAAGACATCTCCTTTTACCGATTACCCTATTCTCTTTATTTCGGCAATTAATAAACAGAGAATTCATAAGGTACTCGAGCTGATTGAGATGGTCAACCAGAACAGGAACAGGAAAATCAGCACATCTGAGTTAAATGATGTGATGCTCCAGGTTGTCAAAAACAACCCTCCCCCGGCATTGAAAGGCAAATATGTTAAGATCAAATATGTGACCCAGTTACCCATTTATACTCCGGCTTTTGCATTTTTCTGCAACCTGCCCCAGTATGTTAAAGATCCCTATAAGAGATACCTTGAGAACAGGCTAAGGGAAAAATTTGAGTTCACAGGTGTGCCTGTCAGGATATTTTTCAGAAAAAAATAACCAATTTTGGTGTGGTTTTTGTGGAACATGTTTTATATGAAAAACCATGAATAAATTTAAATACATCGTTATAATAACTCTGATTTTGCCCTTGAGTTACTCATGCGAAAAAATCGTTCAACTTCCGGTTGAACCACGTATTGAATACACCAGCTTCTCAGTATTCGACACAATCGATATACTTGGGAACCATGCAAAAGGGGGAAGGCTTAAGTTTTACTTCGAAGACGGCGATGGAGATGTGGGGCTGAATGAACCCTCCGGAATCCCGGGAGCAGACAGCACAAATCTTTTCTTCACCCTGTACAGAAAGATTGACGGAGCTATGACACCAGCTCCGGTGAATGATCGGTTAAGCCCGTCAGCATACCGAATACCATTTATGGAACGTCTCGGACAGAATAAAATACTTAAGGGTACCATTTCGGTAACTTTTCTCTACCTATTCTATAATGTAACAGATACTGTTATGTATGATTTTTATCTTAAGGACAGGGCCCGGAATGAGAGTAACCTTGAAACAACGGGTGTGATTATTATTTCTGAAAATGACATTTATGTAAAAGAATAGTGATCAGACCCGAACTCCCATCAGAAGAACATCATCAACCTGATCATATTCTCCCTTCCATTCATAATAGAATTTGGATAATGCCTCTTTCTGTTCACTCATAGGCAATTTTGCAACCTGTTCAATTATCCTTTTTAACCTGGCTATCTTCATTTTTTTACCATCAATTCCACCAAACTGATCGGGCAGACCATCGGAAAAGAGATAGATTGTATCCCCTTCACTCAGATAATACTCCTGGTCGTCGAAGTATTTATCAATTACTGATTCGCCGCCAACCGAAGACCTGTTACCCTTAATATAATATGGTTCACCGGCAAGGACAATTATTACAGGTCTCATGGCAGAAGCAAACCTGATGTGCCGGGTTTTCAGATTGAATTCGCAGATAACCATATCCATTCCATCATTTGAAACTCCAAGTTCCACATTCTGGTTCAGTGTGGAAAATATCTGCTTATCAAGTAACCCGAGTATTTCTGAAGGCTTTGAGATTCTCTTCCTCGTTACAATATCCTGAAGAAGCGTAGAACCAATCATCGACATGAATGCACCCGGGACACCGTGACCAGTCGAATCAGCACAAACAAGGACAAATCTTTCGTCATCAAGTTTATCGAACCAGTAGAAATCGCCGCTTACAATGTCTCTTGGATGAAAAAGAATGAAGGCATCTTTGAATGATTCCTTAAGTTTATTTATATCAGGAAGAATACTCGACTGAATTCGTTTAGCGTAGTTAATGCTATCGGTTATTTCAATATTCTGAAGTTCAATCTCCCCCTTCTGCTTCATTACTACACTGGTACGGGCTTCAAGCTCCTTTTCCAGATACACCTGAATCTTTTTCTGAGATTTATCCCTTTCTCTTATAATTATTATAATAGCACCTGCGACAATAAAAACTACTGAAAGTACTGACCACCATTTTCGCCACCAGGGCCTGGCAATAATGATCTCAAATGAAACCGGAAGTTCCTGTGACAGGTTGTTTTCGTTTACTGATTCCACATTGAATTTATACTTTCCTACACTCGGGTTGTAAGTTTCAACCCTTGAAGAAGTCATTCTGCTCCAATCGGAATCATAATTTTCAAGATAAGTTCTATAATAAACTTTATCAGGAGCACTGAAATAGATACCGGTAAAATTTACAACGATTTTGTATTTATTATAAGGAAGGTTATATGTTTCCCGGTAAGGATATATACTATCATTAATTATTACTGAAGTAATATTATTAAAAGGTGGAAC
>JANNKF010000008.1:0-11106 GCA_031396165.1 Bacteroidales bacterium
TTAAATGGTCGCGGAACTTGAAAAAATTCTTTATGATGATGGTGGAGGATTCCGTGCCACTTATATTACCGACCCTGGAGGATACTGGCATTTCCATCCGGAATATGAACTTGTATTGAATATCAAAGGAAATGGCACACGTATAATTGGCGATAGTGTCGAATTATTTGACCGCTATGATATGGTCTTCATTGCAGGGAGTATCCCTCATTGCTGGAATTATTACCGGCAAAACAACTCAATGCCTGACCAGCATGGAATAATGGTTCATTTTAAACTTACCTCAATTGGAGATTCACTGTTATCACAACATGAATTTCAGGCTTTAAAAGGATTACTCAACGATGCCAATAGAGGAATTGTATTTTCTGTTGAAGATGCTGAAAAGGCCGAAAGGCATCTGATTCAGATGGTTAAGAATAAGGGTATTGATAAGATGATTGATTTTTTCAATCTTCTGAAGATCCTGATTACATCGGAAAAAAGAGGGTTTTTATGCAGCGAAAACTATAAGCTTGCATTTGATGAAAGAGGGAATAAGAGAATGACTGATGTGTATTCCTTTATACGCGAGAATTATTTCAAACCTATTTCTCTCGAAAAAATTGCAAAAGTTGCTAAAATGAGTCCCTTTACTTTTAGCAGGTATTTCAAGAAAAATTGCGGAGCCGGTTTCGTGGAATACCTTAACCGGGTACGAACAAATAAAGCATGCTACCTGCTTCGCGAAACAGAATATCAGGTCCACGATATTGCAATGGAATGCGGTTTTGCGAGTATTTCAAACTTTAACAAGCACTTTCGTAAGACAGAGGGGATATCCCCACGTGATTACAGAGCTCAGTTTAAATAAGCTATTATTTACCAATTATCTGCCACATAAACATTCAAATTTCTGACTATGGCAATGACGTTGCTCGAAAAAATACTTGCTGCTCATTCGGTGCAGAAAATAATTCATCCCGGTGAAATAATTGATATAGAAATTGATGCAAGAGCCGCCCGTGATTTCGGTGGCGCAAATGTTGTTAAAAATTTAACAGATTTCGGACTTTCAATCCACGATCCTGATAAAACACTTTTTACATTTGATTGCAATCCAACAGGGTCCGATCAGAAATATGCTGTAAACCAGCATATTTGCAGACTTTTTGCCCGGGAACAGGGTATCACGATCTATGATATCAATGCAGGTATAGGTACACATCTTTTAATCGATGAAGGATTTGTATATCCAGGCGCTACAGCAGTGTCTACAGATTCACATGCCAATATTCTCGGGGCAGTGGGAGCATTCGGTCAGGGTATGGGCGATATGGATATTGCTGCAGCCTGGCACAATGGAAAAGTCTGGTTCAAGGTGCCACCCTCGGTAAAAATAAACTTCGTGGGTAAGATTCCTGAAAATGTGAGTTCAAAGGACATCGTACTCAACCTTCTCAGGATCTTTGGAGCAAATTCCCTGCTTGGATTTTCAATTGAACTATATGGGGAGTCTGTTGATAATCTTAAACTTGATGACAGAATCACAATCTCATCCATGGCCACTGAAATGGGGGCAATAATTATTCTTTTTCCTCCGTCACAGGAGGTAATTGAGTATTGTTCCCAAAGAGCATCTGCAGCCTTCAAACCGGTTTTTGCTGATGTTGATGCCAATTATGAGAAAACATTCAATATTAACGTAACATTGTTTAAACAAATGGTGTCGAGGCCTGGGGAACCACATGATACTGTGAATGTAAGTGATGTTCATGGACAGAAAATTGATTCAGCTTTTATCGGAAGTTGTACAAATGGCAGGTTGAGCGATATGCGTATTGCCGCCGGAATCCTTAAAAACAGGAGAGTAGCTCCCGGAGTTGTTCTGAAAATTGTACCTGCCACAGATGAAATCTGGAATCAATGTCTTGCTGAGGGTCTCATAGAAATTTTTAAAAAGACAGGCGCACTGGTTTCAAATGCAGGTTGTGCAGGTTGCGCTGCCGGACAGGTTGGACAGAATGGTCCCGGGGAGGTTACTATTAGCACCGGAAACCGGAATTTTCCCGGAAAACAGGGAAAAGGGAGTGTCTACTTAGCTTCTCCTGAGGTGGCAGCAGCCTCAGCATTAGCAGGTTATATTACTACTCCTGATGATATTCCTGATTTTCCAGCCCTTTTCGATAGACCAACAAAACTTACATTAACCAACGAAAATGCTGCTAAAACCAAAACACAGAAGATAAAGGAGGCTATTCTTCAGGGAAGAGTTTGGATAATCAGAAAAGATAATATTGATACTGATATGATTTTTCATAACAGATATCTCTCTATTACAAACATGAAGGAGATGGGGCAGTATACTTTTGATAATCTTAAAGGATTTGAAGAGTTCTCAAAAAACGCAAAACCCGGAGATATAATTGTAACTGGGAAAAACTTTGGTTCCGGCAGCTCAAGACAACAGGCAGTTGATTGTTTTGTGTCTCTTGGCATTCAGGCTATTATTGCTGAATCATTCGGTGCAATTTATGAACGAAACGCCATTAATGCAGCTTTTCCTGTTATTATCAGCAATTCAATATCCGGGTTTAGCCTCAAAGATGGCGATATTATAACTGTTAATCTAAAAACAGGAATAATAGAAAATCTGAGTAACTCGGAAGTATGTAAAGCCGTACCCTTCCCGGATGTGCAGTTTGAAGTATATCAGAAGGGTGGTTTGCTGGGAAATTAACTGTTTTTCCATGTTGACTGACGCCTGTCGCCTGTCGCCTGTCGCCTGTCGCCTGTCGCCTTTAAATTATTTATTACTACACCATAATTTAATTTTATATGAGCCCCAGAACTTTTGCTGAAAAGATATTTAAAGCTCCGGCAGGTGCAATTGTATTTGCAAAACCGGATCTAATTCTTACTCACGATAATTCTTCAAGTATTTTCAAAACATTTCAGAAAATGGGTGGCAGCACTGTAGCTGATCCCGATCAGATGCTGGTTGTTCTTGACCATAATGCTCCACCTGCAGATGCAAAACTTGCAACTCAATACCAGGAGATCAGAGACCTGGTAAATCAATTGGGAATCAGGAAATTTTATGATGCCGGAAAAGGCATATGTCATCAGATTATGTCGTTCCATGCAAAACCGGGAATGCTTATAGTTGGCAGCGATAGTCACACATCAACAGCAGGAGCCTTCAATGCTTTGGCTGCAGGAATTGACCGTACAGAATCTGCAGGCATCTGGAAGAGGGGAGAGACATGGTTTCGTGTTCCGGAATCGATAAAAATCACGCTCTCCGGAAAATTAAAAGAAAATGTTTCTGCTAAGGATCTGGCACTCTGGATAATAGGAATGATTGGGTCGGATGGAGCAAACTACATGTCAATTGAGTACCACGGTGGCGGTGTCAAAACACTTGATGTTTCCGACCGTATGACAATAGCAAATCTGGCATCTGAAATGGGTGCAAAAAACGCAGTATTTCCTCCGGATGAAATACTTGAAAAGTTTTATAAAATAAAAACTGAAGGGATCTGGGCCGATGAGGGGGCAAGATATTTTAGTGAGATTGAAATAATTCTTGATGATATATTTCCGGTTGTAGCAGCACCGCATAACGTAGACAACATCAAATCTGTTCCGCAGGCAGCAGGTACTGTGGTCCATGAAGGTCTTATCGGCACCTGTACCAATGGACGTATTGAGGATCTGAGAATTGCAGCAAAAATCCTGAAAAGAAAAACTATAAAAGATGGATTTCAACTGAATGTTATTCCTGCTTCAAGGGAAATATTTCTACAGGCAATTAAAGAAGGACTAATCTCTTCTTTTGTAAAATCAGGAGCTAATGTTCTTACTCCATCGTGTGGTCCATGCCTTGGTACAGGACAAGGAATACCAGCCAGCGGTCACACAGTGATATCAACTGCGAACAGGAATTTTCCGGGCAGAATGGGAAACAGGGATGCTCAGATCTACCTGGCGTCCCCCGCAACAGTTGCCTGCTCATCATTAACCGGGGTTATTACGGATCCCAGAAAAAAAGCCGGGAAAGAAATATATCCTTACCGGGTTTCACAGAGCAAAACATTTGAAATTAAAAATGGAGAAAACAGAAAGTATGGAGCAGTTTGGGATTACTCAGATGTTGATAACCTGAATACCGATCAGATGTTTGCCGGAAAACATACTTACAACGTGCTTAGTACTGATCCAAAAGCTATAATACCGCTTCTTTTTGCTGATTTTGATCCGGCATTCAGTGGTAAGGTATGCAAGGATGATTTAATAATTGCGGGTGAAAATTTTGGTTGTGGAAGTTCAAGGGAGCACCCTTCTGTCGGACTGGCATACGCTGGTATCAAGGCAATAATTGTGAAATCAGTAAACAGAATATTTTACAGGTCATCAATAAACCAGGGATTGGCACTGATCGTTCATAAAGAGGCAGTTGATGCATATAAAGCAGGCAGCCCGGTAACAATCAATTTCAAAACAGGGGAGATACAAATCGGATCGGAAAAATTTCATTTTGAGCCTCTTCCTGATAAACTCCGACAGATAATTGATATGAAAGGATTGGTTAATTACATGAAATCCATATAATTATAAGGTTTCGGTTTTTAATAATTGGCTCATTTGCAGATTCTGGTTGCAGAAATTGAAAAAAAATGTATTTTTGCAGCCTGTAAATGGTTCCGTAGCTCAGTTGGATAGAGCAATCCCGCGTACGCGGGATGGGTCGGGCAGACAGAACCGCATAAATTGAAAGTTCATTGTATTAAATTATTGGTTCCGTAGCTCAGTTGGATAGAGCAACAGCCTTCTAAGCTGTGGGTCCCGCGTTCGAGTCGCGGCGGAATCACAAGAGAGACATATTCGTGTCTCTCTTTTTTTGCTATTTTCTTATAAATGGAACAAATCTTACCATTGTCAGTTTTTGCTTTTCAATCTTTCCATTCTTTTTGACAGCCAGAATCAATTCCTGAACGGAATTTGCTTTACCAACCGGGATTATTAACCTTCCATTTTCTGCCAGTTGTTCAAGCAATGGCTCCGGTATTTTTTCTGCAGCGGCTGTAACTATTATTATATCAAAGGGTGCGTGCTCTACCCATCCGATGTATCCATCACCTGCCTTTCCAACGATATTTGAATATCCCAGCTTTCTGAATTTTTCAGTGGATTCCCTGGCAAGTTCAGGTACAATTTCAATTGTGTATACAGTATCAACTATTTCAGCGAGTACTGCGGCCTGATAGCCTGATCCTGTTCCAATTTCCAGTGCTTTCTTCTTATCCGTGGGTCTAACCGCCTCAGTCATGTATGCAACTATGTAAGGCTGGGAAATCGTCTGGTTATAGCCAATAGGCATGGGATAATCGCCATAGGCAGCACTTTCATATTCATGGGGAACAAAAAGATGCCTGGGTACCTTTCCCATGGCCTTCAATGTGGCTGAATGGGTAACTCCACGATCAACTATCTGGTTTTTAACCATATCGCTTCGTTCGAAAGTATATTTGTCAACCTGTGGGAAAATCAAACTTCCCAAAATCAGACTTAATATGGAATAAAATAGGCGCACGATAATCTAATAATCCCGTAAGCAACGTACAGACAGTCCATAATTCTTTGGGTAGAAGTACTTCTGTACCTGGTTGTTGTTGTAATACATGAGCCGGTTGATAGCCAGTGTGTTATTCGACGAAGTAGTCCACCAACAACCCATTTCACCAAGTCCATTGAATACAGCATCATTACCAGTATTCCGGTTACCTCCCGGAAGTGCCCAGAAATGGGCTATATTGGTAGCTTCGGTATTGGGGTTTTTCCAGTGTATGTCACCGGCCTCTTTGAGCTTGCCTCCGGCTAAATTTTCGCCACCAAGAAAGGCTATCAATTCTGACCACTCTTCATCATTTGGTACATGCCAGCCAACCGGGCAGAGCTTTCCTGAATTAACAGTATACCAGTTATACAGAACACCATATGTAACTTTACGGGCCGGATCATTGTTTTGCCAGCAACAGGCTGCCGATGAGAGATTATTCCATAATGTACCATCGGTTACAACGGGAATTGATGTCCCATCATTGTACTTCATTGTTGTAAGGTTTTCAGCCATCCAGGTTTGGGTTCCGATGAGAATGGTTTTGTATTTGTTCCCATCTTTATCTGTCAAACTGCCATATTTTACCCATGGACTTAAATTGAAATAAAATTCCGGATCCTTTTTGCAACCGGTTAATATAATCAGTACCGCAAGAATAGGATAAACCCAGGCTCTGCTTTTATTTTTCATGCCCTGTAATTTGAAGAACTGGATGCAGTTAATTGTAGACAATCTACTGGTAATCATTAACTTTATCCATAATCTTAACAAGTTACAAAATTAACAGATAGGACGCAATATTGTTTACTTTCAATTTTTAGAGGAGTATTTTCTGACTTCTCACTTTATTCATTTGATGATAGCAATGAAATGAATCAGAAATTGTAGCCTACCAATGAGAGGAATCCCCTGGTGAAAAATTCTATTACCGGTCCGATCGGTAAAAAATTGATCTTTGTTACAATGGTAATTAGTATAAGTGCGATAAAAAGAAAAGATCCATATTTATACAATCCTGCATATAGTACCGGGTACTTCCTGAAATAATTAAACAAAAGATGAGATCCATCTAATGGAGGTACCGGGATCAGATTAAAAATGAATAATGCCCAATTGATAGAAATGGCATAATATAGGATTTCGGTTAAAACATTTATCCATTGACTCTCATTCGCGACGGTAACTGAAGTATATATAGAAAAAACAATTGATAATACCATTGCAATAATAGCATTTGATAATGGACCGGCAACTGCAATCTTCATAACATCGTACTTTGGATTCCGAAGATTCTCTTCTTTAAAATGAACCGGCTTAGCCCAACCGAATCCGGCCACAATCAGCATAATAAATCCCATAAGATCAATATGTTTCAATGGATTAAGAGTAACCCTTCCCTGATCCTTTGAAGTTGAATCACCACAAAGATGTGCTACCCAGGCATGACAGAACTCATGCACAGTTAAACCAATTATAATTCCGGGAAGAATCTTCAGGATTCTAACAAGATCAAAATTTTCCAAATGAAGTCAGATTAAAATTAATAATTTCTACCGATTCTTTTTTACAGGTAAGTAAAAGTCACTCTGTGTAAGTCCACATTCCTTGATCATGGCAAGAGCATAATCAGCTCCGGAAAAGTTCTCATCAGCATTATTTGTACCGACAGTGAACTTAACTCCGGCTGTTTTTCCTTTTTTGATGAATGCTGAAGATGGAATCCTGTACCTGTTATTAATTTCAATAGCTATATTATTCTGTTTGGCAGCATCGATTACTTTATCCATTCTGTCTGGTGTCCAGAACATATCATATCTGTCAGCCATCTGGGCTGGCAGGAAAGTTGAGTTTACATAAACATTTATTGGTTCGGTGCTGAGTATTGTCACCAGTGTTTTTACCATATAATCCATGAATTGCTGCTCATCTTCAATCCATGTTTCATCTTTCATCCAGATCCTGTTACGTCTTCCCTTCTCATCGATAAATGTCATACAATCTGTAAATACATAATCAAACTTATCTCTTGATTCCTTTGAAAAAATATTAACCCATTCCCTGCCTTCAGCCTGCATAGCCACATAGAACTGCGGATATCCTTTAAACAGAGCAAGCACAGAATCAATCTGAAGGTCAGTATGAACAGGAAAACCTACACCACAGTTTACTGCTATTCCGTATTGGATATTTTCTGCCACTGATTTTTTTGCAGCATCTTCAAGAGTCAGTTTTCCCTTAATATGAACATGAAGGTCTGTTACTTTAAATGAGCTCTCATTCTTACAACTGAAGATAAAAAGGGACAATAGTCCAATGATTATTACAGAAATTTTTTTCATTGAGTATAAGTATTAAATAAACCTGTTTCTTTCGGCATAAAACTAGCGAAAAGCCCGACACCATCCAAAGCCAAATTACTATTTTGATCCTGTTATCTCTTTCAGGAGATTGAAAAACCCTGTTTTCCTTGGAGAATTGATTCCCCAGTCAACCGGAACACTCTGATATCCATCAATAAAGGTTTCATCCTTCATCCTGTAGTCAAAAAATCCCCACGAGGCATATTTTCTGACTGCTGCGGTAAAATTGTTATTCTCTTTTTCAAAATCAAAATGATCATCCTCATTAAAGAGTATTGGTTTTGGTGTATACCCATCGACCAGCCTTGTCTTATCAACCATAGCTGAAATTTTTTCGGGATCCGCAACACCGTTTCCATGTATAAGAATAAAATCTGAAGATTTTACAACATTTGGCAATGGAATAAAACCGCCTCCATAACTTGTACCTACATACAGGCTGTATCCGTTCTTCGATCTCTTCCCCGCCATTTCTATCAGCTCATGCACCCTCTGCGGTTTCAGGATCTCGTGGTCATATTTATTAACATTACATTCATTATTTATCTCAATAAGGATATTTCTGTAGCCCTTGTTCAAGATCCAGTCAGTCATGTTGTTAACGGCATTAACAACAGCCTTTTCATCTGTAAGCCGTTCATCCTGACCGAAGTAAAAATAGCCGACGATCGGAACCATTCCTATTTCATCTGCCTTGTTGAGGACCCTTTCAAGACGATTCAAAAATTCGGGTCTCAGCGATCCGTCTTCCTTAAAACCCGAATTGTTCCATGGCTGATCGGATGAGTATCCAAACGGGCTGCCTCCCTGCAAGTTTATTGTAAAGGAAAGGAGTCCGTAACTGTGCCATTTCTCCATGTTGGCAATGAACTCATTTGTATTGCGGTCAGCATCCCATTTCTTCGTATCAGGATAATTCCAGTTATAAATTGTCTCAGGGTTAAGATCATCAAATATTCCCTGTACCATCCTGGAGTTCATGAGAAGACCTTCGATTTTATTTCCTTTCCAGTAACGCTTCTCATATGTTAGTTTGCCATTAATATAAAACTGATCAGTTTTTATTGTAACAACTGTCTTCCGGCTACTTTGTGACCTAAGGCCCACATGGAAAATGAGTAAAGAGATGCAAATCAATAATAAAGTCCTTTTCATTCTGATTATTTTTTGATATTTAACAAATATAAATATTCCGGTGCGCTTCACCCTAAGATTGTATTATTGTTTATTTATTAATTGGTGCAGTCAGGTGCAGGTAAAAACCACCTTTCCCAAAACCATTTACCGAATATTCAGCCCTGAACGTTCTGTCATAATACGTTACAAGGTCGAGACCTACTCCTGCGCTGTAAAGAAATTTATTGGAATATGTATTACCGGTGGATTCATATTTGTTTGACACATAACCACAATCAGCAAAGACATTGAAATAAGCGGAGTAATGAATCTTGTTGAATTTAGGGAACGGAAGAAATTTAATTTCGGTAACTCTGCGCTTTAGCAGTGTATATTTCAAAAGGTTTTTGAATACAATAAAGTGCTGTCCTTCAATAGTATTGTACTCAAAACCATGAAGATTGTATACATAGCCCAGTGATCTTGAAAAATAATATGATTCCGCACTTATGAATGAGAGTTTAAGTGTCAGATTCGAAGCATAGTGCAATTTGTCTGAAATCTCAATATACTTGAAGAAATTCGGTAGTAAAACGGTAGAGGAAAATGAAGATTTTGACAGTGGAAGAGATAAAGTCTGACCTACAAGGATCTCAAAGTAATAACCTTTCAGAGGATATGCTTTAAGATCCCGCATATCTTTTGAGAAGACATAATCCACGTTCAGACCTTTCATTGAACTGATATTCCTGCCAAGAAAAACCGGATTTAATTTCAGTATAGTGTCGGAGACATTATATTCAACATAATTGAAAAATACATTGTGGAAGTCATTCAGCAACGGCCTGAATGTATAATTCAGGGTATATTTATTTTTTTCAAACACCGGTTGAAAATTACTCTTAAACAACAGTGGTTCATTATTTTGCGTATTGATAATCATTTCATCCTGTTTCGAAGATTCAGCCATCATGCCAAGAAAATGTCTTCTGTTCCTGTCAAGTGCTATATTTCTATAGGAAATCTCAAATTGCCTGGCATATCCAAAGAGAAATGATACCCTCAGATTCTGCCTTTTCCCGAGAAAATTGAACTTGTCTACAGAAAAGCCGTATTTTGTTTTTGTGAGATCCCTGGCTTTCAACCAAGCACTGAAATTCCTGTCTGCATATTTAAAAATAAGAGCGGGCCAGAAATACCATCTTTCTTCAACACGTATTGAGAATTCGATTGTATCACCCGATATGCGGTTGGAGGTAATTGTAACGTAATTGAACAGTGATGTATTCAGCAGATTTTCCCTTGAACGGCTTATATGGTTTTCAAGTCTTGAAGTGAGGATTGAATCTCCTTTTCGGAATGTAAGTTCCCTCAGAATTATATTTTCTTTTGTTTTTTTATTTCCGGAAATCCTAATATCATTTATTACAAATTCCTTATCATGAGATAATACCGGATATGACATGTATAAAAGCGACAGGCAGAAAACGATTTTAAGCATGATTGACAACTGCTTTCAAAAACCTGATAAATGTAACAAAAAAGTAAAAACTATTTAAACCCGGGTATCAAGGGCTCAAAAACCTGCACCTCAGAACTTTCATTTCTGACAAAATTCTCTTACGTTTACAAAAAGTGCAATAACATGAAACGGATAACTCTTATTTTAGCCTTTTTGTTTACTAATCTGTTGTTTCTGTCTTCTCAGGGAGGAAATGATACCACTATATATCTTCTGACCTGCGGACCGGGAACAGAAACATATTCAATTTACGGTCATAGTGCGTTAAGAATTGTAATGCCAGGCAAAAATCCGGATACAATATTTAACTGGGGAGTTTTCGATTTCAATACTTCAAATTTTGCCTGGAAATTTGCTAAGGGGAGACTGGAATATATGGTAGTTGCTCAATCAGTTGACTCCTTTCTGCAGAACTACATTTATGAGAAAAGATATGTTCTGTCTCAGCTAATAAACCTTGATCCAAAGGAAAAGGCCATTTTGATAGCTCTAATAAATGAAAACCT
>JANNKF010000018.1:0-2171 GCA_031396165.1 Bacteroidales bacterium
TTCCATTTCGAAGCGAGGCTTCTTTTTCAACTGGGTACGGCGTCCATGTTGGACGTCATCGGAATTGAAATTTCCTTCGGAAGGAGATTCCGCAACGACAGCCGCAACGGGCGAAACTTCATTACGGGGTTCATTATCTTGTGCCGTCAAAGCCCTAATCTTCAAATCAGCAATCTGTTTAATGGCGTATATCGCTGTAAGATTTCCAGGTTGGCTGTCCAACAGAATATTGAGTCCACTCCGACAACCTTATTTTCTCAACCCTCTGAGAATCGAATATTTTCGGAACGTGACAGGTTGTTTTGCGATATTGCCGTTAAAAATGACTTGATCGCAAAATAGGACACAGAAAGTAATGATTTGAGCGCAAATTTTGCAATAAATAAAGTTCTTTGACATAATTGTTTTATGTATTTCAGTATTCGGACAAAGTTCACCCATAAACAGCGGATATTGGCCCACATTTGGTGTTTGATTTCACCACGATACCTGCTTTTTGCGTTTGGATAATGATAGCATAATTGGAAAATGGTTGCTTCAACGTTGTTGCGGAACTGTAAAGTTTCAATGGGCGTTTCTTCTATCTTTTTTCGGATCAGGTATCCATCAATATCTTTCTGGGTAAAGTACCGGCAACCTTTTTCTGTTTTGATGCGCCATTTCTTGATGTCGTTTTTACCGATAATATTCATGTAATCAACGTTTTTATTGTCAATGGTGTCAAAAATAGAGAGTTCCCCATTTTCCGAGAAGTTGAACTGGTACCTGCCTTTCGGCCCTTGTATGGCATGGAGGTATAGATCGATCTCATTGTCTTTGCAATATTGCTGGTTATCAGGACTATGGTAAGCTCCATCAGCATGTAATGCTTTTATTTTATCTGGGAATGCCTCCTGTGCTTTTTCGATGCACTCTTGAAGAAAATCAACATCAGAAGTACTTGCTGTTCTCACATCCACATGGCTGATCAGGTTTAGAGCCTTGTCATCATCACAACTCTCGGTTACATTGATGCTATAGCCTTTCACCTTTTGGTCATCTTTATTCCGATAGTGACAGTCTGTATCGTGTGGCGACTGTACCGATTTGGCCGATATTTCTTCTTTTTCACGGGGAACTACTATTTTTTTTTCATCTACCTTATACTGCTCATTGAAAACCCTCTGGAGAGTTTGGTAATAAACACTTGTTGAGCAAGAAAATAGAGGTAATATTTTGTAAATCAATACGCCAAGCTCCTGCAAACGGGTCCTAACTTCTTCGCTGGAGCAAATGTAAACAACTTTATCCCCCTCTAATTTGAGGAGATCGTCTAATCTGTCCTGGGTCTCTTGATCAAGTTTCCCATCCTGTTTTACCTGATTATAAAATAAACTAAGTGTTTCATGAATTAATTCGTAACGGCTAAGCCAGGCTATATTGCTACCTAATAATTTGCTGTCCATGCGGATACGTTTTCCACTAACTTCAAATTCAGCACATTGGTCTTTGGTGATTTGTGCAAAAGCAGTTTCAAAGAGGTTTTCGCCTGTTTCCTTTGCATAATCCTGGATGCGTTTTCGGAATAAATAATACGTTGATTCAGTAGGTAACGGGTCATCTGCATTGTGCAATCCTAAGGCACTGCGAACCAGCATATTAAAGCGGCAGTCCTCAAAGATCTTATGGTCGCTTAACCCCTGAGCCTCTTTAAGTACCATCATTGCAACCAGTATGCGAATTGGGGCATTGGGGGTACCGTTGTTCGCACAATATAATGGACGTAAAATATTTTCGTCAATCCTCATGGTTACTTGTTGCCGGAACTGATTGTGCCAGCCGTCCTTCTCTTCGTACATTTTAAGTGAATTGCCAGAAAACAAAGATTTTGGCGATGTGAAAATGTTAAGTTGACCTGATTCCGATGATTTCTTAAACATTAGATGCTCTTTTAATGATGGCAGCAAGATACATAAAACAATTGAAATATACAATTAAATATCTGATTATTAATTAATTAAAAATAAATACACTTTTCGGAGTAGACTCATAGGTTAAAGATTTCAGAAATCGAGCCTGTACAATAGTGTTGTGCTGAGAAGATTACTGAACTGGCTATCAATCCAGTAAGAGATCGCATCGCCCGGTTGTTCACGGATGGGCAGGATGGAATAAGCCCCGCGCAAATCAAT
>JANNKF010000254.1:0-15814 GCA_031396165.1 Bacteroidales bacterium
CAAGTGCAATGCTTTTTCCGATACCATTAGTAGCGCCGGTTACCAGGCAGATTTTGCCTGTCATGTTGTATTTAAAACTCTGAATCATATCATATTAACCTTTTGGGATAGATAATGTTCAGCCGACTTGGATATCAGGCAGATATAAACTATTTTTATTTGTCAAAAAAATAAGGAATATGAGTACCAACAACAAAACAATGATAATCATTGGCGGAGGATTTGCCGGACTGGCAACCGGCATATATGCCCGGCTTAATGGTTATAAAACAGAGATCTTTGAGATGCACAATATTCCGGGTGGATTATGTACCTCATGGGACCGTAAAGGATATACATTCGATGGTTGTATTCACTGGCTTGTCGGGTCCTCACCTGAGAGCGGGTTACACGATTTGTGGGATGAAACCGGTGTTATACAGAACAGGTCTTTTGTGAATATGGATGAATATTTCAGGGTTGAGGATTCGTCAGGAAGAACTGTTGTTATCTACACTGATGTTGACAGGCTTGAAAAACATCTTCTTGAACTATCTCCTCAGGATGTGATGCCAATAAAGCTCTTCATTAATGGCATAAGAATGTGCTTTGCTTTCGACCCTCCATCGAAACATGATTCACTTTTTGTTCGTCTTAAAAAGCAGGCAAGAATAGTATCGCTCTTCCTGGCCAACGGAAAGAAGATGCAGAACTGGATGAAGCTGACAGCCGAAGATTTCTCGAAACAGTTTAAAGATCCGTTGCTCAAAGAGGCTTTCCTTCAGATGTGGATCCCTGAATTCTCTATGTTCTTTATGCTCTTCACATTTGCCTATCTGCATAAGAAAAACGCAGGTTACCCCATTGGCGGATCAAAACCTATGGCTGAAGCACTGGAATCAAAATACAAGGCTCTTGGCGGAGTTATTCATTATAAAAAAAGAGTGAGCAAGATCCTCACAAGCGGCGACAAAGCTACAGGGATAAGGCTCGACGATGGAACAGAATATACCGCTGACAGGATAATCTCTGCTGCCGACGGACATTCAACTATATTTGAGATGCTTGATGGAAAATACGGAAATGAAAAGAGCCGTGAACCTTATGAAAAATGGCCCATGTTCCCGTCTCTTATTTATGTTTCGCTGGGTGTAAACCGGAGATTTGACGATGTACCGAAGACTGTTTCGGGAATGACTTTCAAACTGAAAGAACCTGTTTTGGTTGGAGATTCAGTCCGGCACTGGCTGCCGGTTCATATCTTTAACCAGGATAGCACTCTCGCACCCGAAGGTAAAACTTCAATAATTATTATGCTCAAGACTGATTATAATTATTGGAAGAAACTGGCGGAAAACAGGGCATCGTATGTTCAGGAAAAAGATTTGATAGCAAAGACAATCATTGAACTTCTTGAGCAGCGTTTCCCGGGCATCGCCCAACAGGTTGAGGTTACCGATGTGGCAACTCCTCTCACCTTTGAGCGTTACACCGGCAACTGGAAAGGCTCTTTTGAAGGGTGGCTTATCACACCGGCAAATTCATACGTACTTATGAAACCTATGTCGCAGACATTAACCGGACTTGAAAAATTCTATATGTGCGGTCAGTGGGTTGAGCCGGGAGGCGGGTTGCCAACAGCGCTAATGTCGGCGAAGAGGTTGGTGAAGAAGATTTGTAAGGAGGATAGGAAGAAGTTTCGATGCTAGAAGGAAAGGCGGAAGGCGTCAGGCGTCAGGCGACAGGAGACAGGCGTCAGGCGTCAGGCGACAGGCGTCAGGTATGACAGGAGTTGGGATTTAGAAAATATTTATAAATTTGGGTTTCCTGAAAACCTTTTTATTTCACAGAACTATAAACACCGCAGATATGAATAACGAAGACCAGATAAAAAGCAATGATGATGAGGATAATGATGAAATTCAGGGTAATGGACTTCAAAAAACCGTAACCTATCCTGAATCTAAACCAATTAAAGTGTCGGATGATTCAAACTCAAATGAGATCCTTGTTTTCACCTCCTTAAATAATGTATATAAAGTTCAGAAAAAGGAGATAACCGATAAGTTTCAGGCATTACAGAAAATTGACCTGGAGCCTGGTGAAAAACCGATTTATCTAACTGGTGAAAAGAAATACAAGGGATTTCTGATAGTGGCCTTTGAGAATGGAAAGATGGGGAAAATAACAATGGACAGTTTTCAGACGGAGTACGTCAGGAAAAAACTGAAGAATGCTTTCAACAATGAATCAAGACTAATATTCATTGAACTAATTGAACATGATATTGATCTGGTTACAATGAGCAGTATCAAAAAAGTGGTTCTCTTTAACACCTCACAGATAAATCCGGTCGGAAGCAGAACGACAAAGGGTGTCCAGGTAATGAAGCCGAAGGATGGCAGCTTCATGTTAAAAGTAAAACGTGTTGAGAATACGAAACTCTCGGAACCTGATTATTATCGCAAGAATGAGGGACTTAATCTTGTTGGATTTTACCTGAAACCGGGGGATACGTTATAGTAATTAAGCAGTGGTACGATCGAGGCCCCCACGGTCCCGACCACCCCCCGCTAATGCGGGGGAAATTAAATATAATCTCATACATACCCAACTCCCCAGGTTCACGACTATTCCCCAGAGGGGGAGAAATCACAGTCTTGTTGAACAAAACGGATTATATTTTGTATAATCTATCTACATTGATTAATTCAAAAACCATGACAACAGTGAACGTATATCTTACCTTCAACGGTAACTGCGAAGAAGCATTCAACTATTACAAATCAGTATTCGGCGGGGAATTCCAATCTCTGGAAAGATTCGGTGCAATGCCTCCGGAGGGAGGAAAGAGAGTTCCGCCGGAGGAAGAGAAAAAGATCATGCATGTCTCGCTACCCATAAGCAAGGAGACCTTCCTGATGGGTTCCGATACCGGTGGAGACTGGGCTTCAAATTATTCACCCGGAAATAATTTCAGTCTTTCAATTAATACTGAGGAGAAAAAAGAAGCCGACAGGCTCTTTAAAGAACTTTCAGAATCAGGAGCAGCAGTAATGCCCATGGCTAAGACCTTCTGGGGATCCTACTTTGGTTTGCTGACAGATAAATTCGGAATAAACTGGATGATCAGTGTAGAGGATAAAACTAAGAAATAAGTGACTATCCAGCCCGCAAGAGAAAGGAACGTTACCAGGCCAGTTTCATTGTCTCACCTGATGGTTTGACGTATTTAAGAATTAAGTCACATTTACCAGAAAGGATTCCCTTATTTTCCTTTGTAAGTTTTATAATATGGGTTGACCCATCATTCTTATTCTCTGATCTCCGGAGATCCTCACTCGTAATATATTTGTCGCCTTCGAACAGATATTCCGATCCATATTCCGGAAAGTCCGGGGCTGAAACGTGAACATGAATATGTGACGGGATCCTGTTTCCGGGATAAGGAGCCGGCTTGATCGTGTGAATTTCATATTTCCCGTCTGCCCCTGTTTTCACTCTACCCCGTATGCGGGGATTATCCTCAGGACCCTCCTTTCCCTTATTATAATAAAGCCCATTGGCATCAGTCTGCCACACAGCAAGTATTGCACCTTTTGCAGGAGTTTTTCTGTCGGGCAGATACACAGTTCCGGATATTACCATTTTCTCCCCCGGTTCTCCTTCCTTTACCAACACGATCTTTGAGGAAAAGTCGAGGGTGTCGCTGTTTTCCAAAAAATCAACCGAAGCATTAGTTTGTCTGCAACTGCAAAATAAAAATAACCAGAATAGAAATATCAGATTTCTCTTTTTCATTTTGTCCAGGTTTAAAATTGCTTCAGCTAAACTGCATTACTTTGCTCTCATTTTATTACCCTTTGCCTCGTGAGTAACTTCAGCCAGTCCGAGTTTTTCCATCAGCGGGGGAATGTACATACCGAATCGGCCACGTAACCCTTTTTTCAATCCATACCAACCATGAACCGGATTAGACTCTGATCTCCCCCAGGCTTCAACAGTCCCCTCTTTAGCGGGTTTCTGCTCATCAGCACTTCCAAGTTCCATCCAGTCATTGTGTTTTTTAAGCATTGTGTGCAGTTCGGAGAGGCAGCGGTAATCGTAATACAATACCGTTTTTCCAACTGTACATACCAATATTTCTCTGCCATCCTTTATCTCCCTATGCATTGTGTAATCAGAGGAAAGCGGAGGTGTTTTAAGAATCCATGGATTTTCTTTTGTTCCTGTTTCAGTAGCCATTGACATACTTGTTATCTTAATTGTTTTTAAGAGTTTAACAAGGTCGGATAGAGATTGTTCAATGGCCCGGAACGACAGTCAACGAGTAGAAGGTTACAGGCAACAACCGGTTATTTATTTACCACACGAGGGACACAAAGGGAAACACGAAGGAACACAAAGGAAGTGCTGAAGTTTTCTCTTCAATAATAAAAACTCATGGGAATACGCAGGGCATGGAGGTTCACAGAGTCAGAGTCGCCTCTTTCCATTGTGCAGATCTTCGTCACTGCGCTCCTCAATCTTCGCTTCTCCTTTTTCTGCTATACGGAATCTCCTTGTTGCTTCGATCTCCCCTCTCCTCTTCCCCCCTTCTCCTCTTACTGGCACTTCAGATTCTTCAGCTGGATCTTTGATGGTTCTGCAAACGGACCAAAGGCTGAGTTTTTGAAAGCAGCACATGCTTCAGCTGTCTGACCTTTACCCTCATGGGCAAGTCCAATCTGAAAGTAGAACTTAGCTTTTGCCTCGGCGGTTCCTGCTTCAAGAGCGAGTCCGCGCTGAGCATTTTCCAGTCCTTTATCGAAGCTCTTCTGTTTGTTATAAATATCGGAAAAGTAATAGAAGAGATCCTTATCGTCTCCATATTTTGAAGCTTTGGTGAGCAGCGTGAGAGCGTCGCTTAGCTTTTCGGCCTGGTTAGCTTTTGAACCTGCGCCCCGGAAATATCCAAGAGCAAGAGTTGAAGCCTGTTTTGTTTTGGCTTCGTCGTTTGCAGCTTTCACCTTAGTGAGGTACAAATCGATTGTCTGTTCGAATAAATCAGAACTATTCTGTTTGTTATAAATAAGGGCTTTATTGTAAATAGCGGCTATATATTCCGGATTAACTGCCAGAAGCGAGTCGAAAGTCAGCAGGGCATTAGGGTAATCGTTCTTCGTGAAAAAACCAATAGCCTGAGTGTTAAAAGCCGATACAAGTACTTTTGAAGCGTTATCCTTCTGAACCGGGGAACCGTATTTCTCAGCAACAGCTACAGCAGCCCGTGCAGCATTCATAATCTCAGGAGCAGGTTTCTTATCGGCTATGGCAGCTGAGGCAACCTTAACATAAAGACCGGGTAAAGCCGCGGAAGCTTTCTGTTTCAGATCGGCTGCTGTCTCACCAACCTTATCGGCCAGGGTGATTGTATTTTCAAAAGCCTTTATTGCAGCAGGTGGATCGGTCTGAGAAGCTTTAGCTCCTTCATTAAATGCCTGAACAACCGCATTCCGGTCCTGTGAACTGGCAACGGATATCATTAAAACAGATACAACAAGTATCGCGGCAACTTTTCGCAGAAGTTGTGATGTCATTTGATTCAGATTAAGAGGTTAATAATATTTAACAAGTGTAAATATAGAAAATAAATTATTGTTTCTTAAAAATGTGACAAATTGCATCTCCACGATTGCCGCACAATCCGGCGCCGGACGAATGTATGACAGGGGATTCTAAAACACCATATGGATTGCTTCGTCGCTTTACTCCTCGCAATGACGGACCAATCTTTATGGAAACATGACAGGGATTGCCGCGGCACTTCGTGCCTCGCAATGACGGAGTATGAAGTGGTTGTCAAACTTAAGACCCTTGCAGATCGATGATCTCAGGGGTCTCAGTTTTAACAGGAACAGATCAGGTAATGGTATTTTACTACAATCATACGATCTGCAGGATCTGCAAATTTTTCGGTAGAAATTCCTAAAATTTAAGAGAGACACCGAGAGTCAGATAAGCAATACCGTATCCGACCTCAGCCATACCGGCGAATTTTTCACTGAAATAATATCTGCCGCCGGCAAACCATGCAAACGCAACAGTACTTGCAGATCCTCCAACAGTATATGTGGAATAATATTTGGTATTGAAAATATTATATCCCAATAATAGACCTGTATAGGTATCAAGTTTCTCAACCAGCGGGTAATGAAAGGTCCCTCTTGCCCCGATAAGAATATTGGTTGTTTTCCAGAAATCAGCATATTTGGCTGAAGAATATCCGACATAACCACCGACACCTATGGATCCTTTTTCAAGAACGCCATCGACAATTCCGGCTTCAAATGAAGCAGATAGTGCCGGTGAACGGGTTCCATAAAAACTACCATAATAAGTTGATCCAAACCCGATACCCAGGTTAAGGACCTTAGTTCCCTTTACAAAGGTAGATTCCTGAGCAGCCAGATGCAGAACAGAGCCAGAAACAAATACTAATAACAGCAGAAGTTTTTTCATATCTAAGTTTATTTGTTAATAATAAAATTATAAACAGTGTTAAGTGAGTTTTGTTGAGTCTTGTTTAAATAATTGTTTTGAGTGATACGGTAACATGTCAGGTATTGCCACGCCTGAAGCAGTCCGGATGGGTACCGGGAGAATTCCATGATGGATTATATTGTTCATTTGGCTTTGCCAATATCTAATTTGTTTGTGTTCTTGTTCTTTCTTTGTTCGTCCAAAGAAAGAACCAAAGAAAGGGCGCCCAAAAAGAAAAATAAATGGCTTCTATTTAGGTACAATTCATGAACAATCGACAGGCCATTTATTCACAGCTTTTTGGGTTTTGCCAACGCACCACTAAACAGCCTGATTTTAGACCAGGTGAGAGGCAGGAACTTCGGACATTCCCACTAAAGGGGACGTGGATGACTCTCCCGCGCGGGCTCGCAATTACGGAAGGATGTCTGAGGAAACATGATAGGGATTGCTTGGCCGTCGCGATAGCTATCGTGACTCCTCGCAATGACGGAGTATGAAGCGGGATTGGGGTTCAACCGGCGTTTCCTAAGGTAGGGTAGCTTATTCCCAGCTCTCAAACAAAGAAATATCCTGTTCAGAGCATACTTTCGTTGATATTATCGAGATTTATGGCAGAGTTATCTCATCTGTTTCAATGGAAATTGAATCATTCCTATAAGCAAAGCAAAAGTTTCGCGGCGCATTTCATTCTAAAGTACTTTCAATTCTATCTTATTTACACTCATTCATATCTTATTCATATTTATTTCATTCTAATCTGTTCACATTTCTATTTCAATAATACACAATTAATACTATTATTTTTGTATTTTATTCTCTATTTCTTTATCTTGCATCTAAATATAACAAATTTGATTCTATAACCTCTACATTAATATCTCAAACAATTTATTTCATTAATTATTTGCAAACAATAATCTAATTTAAGAAAACAATACAAGATTATAGTCGATATATCTCATAATTCAGAAATAATATTCCAATATTCTATATATAAACAATATAATATGACCAATTATCAGTTAAACAGGTACGAAATGTTTGGATCGGTGATCAGTTATTTGAAGAATAATGATCAGATATGGGCCGAGTTCCCCGGGTATTTTAAGAAATATGAAGAGTTTTGCAGACATTATGATGAAATAGACAGGGCTAAAGAAACTCAATCCAAATATGCTCATAGAGAGTCATTCGAAAAGAAGAAGATAAGAGCATTGCTTGAAGAAAAGATAAATGTGATTGCAAGAAGGATGCAGGCTTATGCTTTTCTGGAAGGCAACCACACACTGCTGGCAAATTGCAAAATCTCTCCCTGGGAACTTTCGCGAAAAAAACAAATTGACCTTTATATATTCGGAGCGAATCTTGAAAAATTCGCAAATGAACATACCGGAAAACTGGTGGAGTATGGAATTACACCTGAAATGCTCAGCAGTCTGAAAGATTTAGTTAATGCATATGATTCAGCATTACCCGATCCGCGGCTTGACCAGGTAACCAGTGGTGTAGCCACAAAAACGATAGCGCAAGAGTTTAAAAATGCCGACAAAGCTCTGGAGTTTCTTGATATAGTGGCAACGATAAAGGGGGAATCGGATCCTGGTTTTTATTCCATGTATAAAACAATGAGGAAACAGATAAAGAAAGGATCGGTAAAGATGGCGCTGAAGGTAAATGCCATAGATGAGGTGAGCCGGGATCCTGTTGCAAATGTGGTTTTCACTTTAACCCACAGGACAGTTGAAACGAGAAAGTCGAAAAATAAATTTCAGATTGTTAAAAAGACAAAACGTCTTGGAGGATTCAAGGTTATGCATCTGCCACCGGGAATATATGATGCTGTTGGCAGGAAACCAGGTTACAAAGATGCTGATGCAGATATCTTTATAGATCCCACAAAGCTCGTGAAGGTTGTGGTGGAGATGGAGAAACTGTAGGAATGGCTCAGGGTGAAGGGCTCAGGGCTCAGGGCTCAGGGGCATGCTTCGGCTTCGCTCAGCATGAAGGGAGAAGAGGAGCCTAAGAGACTAATTGACGAAGGGACGAAGAGACAGAGAGACAAAGTTTAAAAACAATTATTTGCCAGGTGATTTTTTCCTTAAAAAGGGTTCGGATCAGGAGTTCAAAGCCGCAAATTACTCATAGAAATGATTGCATCTTTTACTTCAGGATCAAAATCGTTCAGATCGTCGGTTGAAATAACCCCATCGGCAAGCTGCAAGGCCATTACCTCCACCCAGCGTGACCCTCCTTTATCATTATAGATTTCTGCAATATTATTGTCATTGCGCTGGACGCAATTAAACATATTCATATAGGCTTCCCTGGAATCCTTAAACACCCCGTTATGCCACTTTAACAGAATTGATTCAACATCTTTTAACGCATTAATATAGTGGTTATCAATTCCCTTGTCCATTACTACACGGGCAATTTTCTTCTGGGATTTTGAAAGCTGATAGTACATGACCAGTGAATTAATGTATGGGCAAAAATATGAAATTTATTTCAGACCAGGATTAAAAAGAAGGCGGAAGGCAACAGGCGACAGGCGACAGGCGACCGGCGACCGGGGATGACGGAGTTAGTTTCAGATAATCTGACAGTGACAAGTCTCAGGAAAATGCGGAAGGGCTTGGAGGGTAATAATCCCGAACCTTGTTCCTGGCTAAAACTGAAGCTAATTCTGAATCTTCAAAAAGCATGGGAAAAGTGATTACCCAACACACCTTACCCATTGAATGAAGGGATGTTTTGTTTATTTTATTGATAAGGAGTTGGAGGGGTATTTCAGGAGGATGATAGAGAACACGATATTTAAAGTTGGTAACAAAAGAATTAGAAATACTTATTCCAAAGCGGTAATCTTCCATTAATTTCGAAAAACCGCTGAATTAAGAAGCCTTCAACAAATCCGGGGAGATCATTTGATATTGTATCAAATGTTACAAACCAATAAATATCTAAACCATCAATGTTTTCTTTTAAAATATGTGATTCAAAAAAGACTTGTCTTTCAACACCTTCCTGTTTACTATTCAACCGATCTTTTAGTCCCTGACCTTTTAATTTCCCGGTTGGCTGTAAAGAAACAGTCTTGTCTATATAAACAATTTCAATTTTCCCATTGGATAAACGCAATATATAGTAGACCCCTGGCAAGTCCGGAACACTCTTGCTTACCTTCTTCAGGTCATCTCCTTTTTTGAAAAAGAAATGGCCATTATTCTTATATTTCTTTGTTTCGTCGAACATTTTTTTTGTTTTTTCACGAAGAAACAATTATTCGAGAATCGCGAATTACAAATGTAATCTAATTATAAGCTTTAATAAAGCACTAACCAGGTTCATAATTCTATCGCATTAAGCTTTGATCCGGAATCAGTTGTACGCTTTTATCCGGAATTAACTATACACTATGGTCCAGATTTCCCACTCCCGATTGCGGAACTGATCTTGGGATTGTCGGAACTGATCTTGGGACTTCCGGAACCCATCTTTGGATTGCCTGAACTGATCTTTGGATTCCCGGAACCGATCTTGGATTCCCGGAATTTATACTACTTGAAAAAGTTCATCATTAAAATGTAAGTTGACATTTTCAGGATACTTTCAGGAAGTTGGAAAATCTTATTTCTAACCTCTCTTTGTCAGGCCAATTAATTCTATTGGTAGGAAGAATAAGTTTTGCGTTATTTAGTGCTTGAATCCCATACTTTAACATAGGACCATCTATCTCATCAAGAAGGTCTTGTCTTATCTTGATTGTATAATCAGGATTAATTCCAATAAAGTTATTATCAAAAGCAGAGTGATGAATTTTGCAAAGAGCAATTCCATTGGAAACAATAGGATCACCCATATCATCTTTGTCATCTATAATATGAGCTGCATCTAACAGTTCAATATGTTTTAAATTGCAAAGTGCACAGTGATTTTGATAAGCAAATAAGACTCGTTCTCTAAATGATCGCTGATGAACTCTAGTTTGGATTATTGAAGTCAAATAAGACCTTCTGTAAAGAGCGGCATCTTCACTCACTTGTTTATATCCTGCCCCAACTGTCTTAGCATCATCAACAGCTACAGTAAAGACTAAATCTTTGATATTATCATTTATGATGTATACTGGCCATGTAGTAAGATATTTGCCTTTAACTATAGAAAGGAAATATATCAAAGGCTTTCTAAGAGTGATCAATCTTCGGAGCCCTTTATTATCTGGATGATTAGGATCCTGTCCTCGATATTTATATTTGAGAAATCCATCTTTAGAATTTATGTCATCATATATACCCCCAGTTATAGTTGTAATTGAAAGTGGATAAATCATAGATTTTGGTTTCCATATTCCCTGAGGTCCAACCAATGTAATTCTCTCTCCATTGAAATGGAAACCATTAGCCAGTATTTCTCGTGGTAAAACATCTCCATAGACAAGGATTTGCTTATCAAGCCAGTCAAATGCTGCTAACCTTATTTTATCATCCATACAAATTACTTATTACCAGATTGCTAAATTTATAAATTCTAACCGGATAAAATGTATATTCGCAATACTGATATAATCAATGGAACAACTAATATATTTTGATAATAATGCCACAACACAAGTTGACCAACGTGTGTTAGAAGCTATGATGCCATATCTTACTTCTCAATTTGGTAATGCTAGTAGTTCTCATTCGTATGGAATAATTGCAAAAAAGGCTGTTAAAAAGGCGAGGGAACAAGTCGCGGATTTGATCGGTGCAGAATCAAATGAAATTATTTTCACAAGTGGCTCAACAGAGGCAATTAACCTGGCAATAAAAGGGTTCGCTGAGAATTATTCGTTTAAAGGTAAACACATTGTTACGGTTACAACCGAACATCCTGCTGTATTAGATACCTGCAGAAATCTTGAAACTAAAGGATTTGAAATAACATACTTGCCTGTAAAAAATGATGGGTTACTTGACCTCTCCTTGGTAAAGAGTGTACTTAGAAAGGATACAATTCTTGTTTCTGTGATGTTGGCTAATAACGAAACCGGAGTATTACAACCAATAAAAAAAATTGCAGAATTAGCACATGAAGTGAATGCCTTCTTTATGTCTGATGCAACTCAGGCAGTTGGTAAAATATTAATAGATGTTGATGACTTAGGCATTGATTTATTATGCTTAAGTGGGCACAAATTTTATGCACCTAAAGGAGTTGGCTCCTTATTTGTGCGACACAGAAATAGAATTGTCAAACTAACTGCAAACCAACATGGCGGTGGTCATGAGAATGGATTGAGGAGTGGAACTCTAAATGTGCCAGGAATAGTGGCTCTGGGCTCAGCCTGCGAGCTTGCAAAAGAAAACTTAAAAACTGAATCAGAGAAAATTCGTATTCTCAGGGATAAATTGGAATCAGAGCTTTTGAAAATAACGGGATCATTTGTAAACGGTAGTATTAAAAGTAGAATGTTTAATGTGAGTAATATTTGCTTTCATGGATTTGATGCAAATGTTATGATAGGTAGATTAAGAAATATTGCAGTCTCGAATGGGTCAGCATGTAGCTCTGCAATATTTGAACCCTCCCACGTTTTGACTTCGATGGGTATAAGTACTGATGATGCATTAGCTTCCATTAGATTTTCAATTGGAAAATATAATACTCTTGAAGAAGTTGAGAAAGTTCTCGCACGGTTTAATAAATTATACCAATAGATTTATAAAATGCTTAAAGAGGTAAAATGGTCCGAGGATAGGTCATACAGAACTGGAAGCGAAAGTGAACCGATTCAGTTTTACCTCGATGGTTTATGCAACAGTAAAGAATTTGACTTATTGCTTGGCTATTTTAGCTCTGCTGCAATTAATGTTTTATCACTCGGATTTGCGAGTTTTCTGTATAACGGCGGAACTATGAGAATGATAGTAAACAATGTTTTATCACAAGAAGACAGGGATGCTATCAAAACTGGTCTAGAGGGAAACATTCTTACTAATGCGATTGATCTTAGGGATATTGGAAAACTGAACAAAACCCTTGATGAATATGGAATACATTTTTTTGAATGCCTTTCTTGGTTAATTGCAAATGAAAAAATACAAATCAAGATTATCAGACCAAAAAATGGGAAAGGTATTGCTCATTACAAGTCTGGTACTTTTGCGGATGGATCTGATCAGGTGGGCTTTAAAGCTTCATGCAACTTTACTGCATATGGTCTGCTTGAGAACTTGGAGGAACTGGATGGATTCTTAAGCTGGGAGAATAGCAGATCAAGCAAAATGCTATATAGACAGAAAAAAGAATTTGAAAAAATATTCTCTGGGGAGTCAGAAATTGTAGAATATCTAACAGTTGATGATGTTTCAATCGCAATTAGAGAATCTTTTGGTTCTAGCTCGCTACATGAATTACTAATTAAAGAAAAAGAGTTAATAGATAAGAAATCTATGATCTTTAAAACCAGTGGAATAAAAAAAACATTTGAAAATGCTAGAATTAAAATAGACCAGATTATTAAAGAGCCTAAATTTCCTTATTCTTCAGGTCCTAGAGAATACCAAGGTATTGCATACGATCAGTGGAATAAGAATGGGAAAAAAGGTATTTTTGCGATGGCAACTGGTACTGGAAAAACTATTACATCACTAAATTGTGCATTAGAAGAGTTCAGAAAAAATCCTTCAAATGTGTACCATATTTTAATACTTGTTCCCACAATTACTCTCGTTGAACAATGGGAAAAAGAAGTTCTATCGTTTAATTTCCAAGAAGTATATAAAATTTCGTCAAAAGTAAACTGGTTAAACAATGTAACAACCTTAATTTCAACTGCTAAACGTATTCCTTTATCCTTTGCGATAATAAGTACTTATGCATCGTTCGTAAAAGAAAAATTTCAAAATTTAGTAAAGGATTTCCCTGAAGATACAATCTTTATTGCTGATGAAGGTCATAACCTTGCAGCTCCAACTGTCGCGAGTAAAATTAAAAATTTTAAGCTACAGAATAGAATTGGATTGTCTGCAACCCCTAAACGGATTTATGATCTTGAAGGTACAGCAGAAATGGAATCTTTTTTTGAAGATGCAGAACCATATACTTTTACCTTTTCGATGGAAAAGGCAATAAAAGAAGGTGTTTTATGTGAATACTATTATTATCCACATATCATAAATTTATCTGAGTCGGAAATGCAGGATTATATTGACATAAGTACTCAATTAGCTAAAATTTATCGTTTGGGGAAAGGAAATCCTGAAATGGAAAGCATTGTTGATCGCTTACTTTTAAAAAGGAAAAGGATTATACACAAAGCTGCCAATAAGTTAGGCATTGCAATAAATATCTTAAGAGAGCAATTTCAACAAAAAGGTAATTTAAAATATACTTTTATTTATGTTCCTGAAGGTGACACATTTGAAATCCGTGAGGAAGAGGATGAGATTGTTGAAGAAAATATAAGACTAATAAATCAGTATACTCGGGAGATAGCTAAAATAGACAAAAATATATTAGTTAATCAATTTATTAGTGGGATGAAGGATAGAGATGGAATCCTTAAACAATTTCAAAGCGGACTTATTGATGTAATTGCCTCAATGAAATGTTTGGATGAGGGAGTTGATATTCCGAGAGCTGAGACTGCAATCTTTTGTAGCAGTACCGGTAATCCAAGGCAGTTTATACAGAGAAGAGGGAGAATTCTTAGAAAGCATCCTTTAAAAAAGAATGCTTTTATTCATGATTTGGTTGTAATTCCTGATTATGAAAATCAAACAGAAGGAAGTGATACTTTTTCTCTGGAAAAGAGTTTAGTTAGATCAGAACTTGAAAGAGTGATGTATTTCGCTTCGCTTTCAAAAAATCCTTATCTTACAGAATCAATCTTTAAAAATGTTTGTGATCATTATGGTCTTAATATCTATACAATTCAGAACGAACTTGCTACAATATGACAAAAGAGAATATTTTTAGAACCTTCTTACAAGATCCTATATTCTTAGAAAAGAAGCAGCTTACTAAGGATCAGATTGACAATATAAAATTCATTGAGCCAACAAATGACAAGCTCATAGAGGTAATAAAAATTGCAATATCTAGCAATGTTGATGGTGAACCCGAAGGAACTTCCTCAAGAAAAATTAACTCTTTTTTAAACAGGTAGCGATGATAATTGAAAGAATCGAATTAGAGAACTTTATGTGCTATGCTGGGAAGAATAGTATTGAGTTCAAGGAAGGGATAAATGTTATTATTGGAGATAATGGGTATGGAAAATCTAAGTTATATGATGCATTTTATTGGGTTATGTATGATCAAGTTTTTGTTCCTGAAAAGAAAGATTTTCAGAACACTAGAGCCTTAAAATCAAAGATCATTTCCGATAAATCAAAGCACGAAACTCCAGATGGGAAGTTGAGTACTTCAGTAAGTATTACATTTCATAGTTTAGAACGGGATAAAGTTTACATATTAGAAAGAAAATACACAATCGAAATAAAAGATAGAGTCATAAAGGAAAATAATGATAGCGAATTTATCATAATGCAAAAAGAGCTTTCATATTTGAATGCTAAAATGGTAACTGATGAGGATGAAAAAGATCGTATAATCGACTATATTTTACCACCCCAAATTAAAGACTATTTATGGTTTCAAGGTGAACAAGTTGAATCAATTATAGATTTTAATAAACATGACACCCTGACAAAAGCTATTAATGTATTGTCTAATATTACAAGGTATGATCAGATTAAAGAAATAGCCATTGCTGCAGCGAAAGCAGGCAATAGTGAATTTGATCGTGATGTTAGAAGGCTAAGTAGAGATGCTGGCAAAAGTGAAACATTAGAGATTTCTAAAAAACATCATGAAGAAATAATACAGGACTTACTTAAAGAAGAGAAAGAGGTAAAGGAAAATCTTTCCAGAGCAGAAACACGGTGTGAAGATCTATTAAGTAAGGTTAGCGATGCTACAAAAGTGTCTGATCTACAACAAAGGAAAAAAGGCATATTGCAAAAACTTAAAGAGTTGAATGATAGCTTAAATGAAGAACAGATATCCTTTCATAAAAAATTATTCAGAAATAAATGGGTGCTAAAAGGAACCGAATTTCTTCATTATGAATTTGGTAAGCAATTTAGTCTGTATGAGAGTAAAAAACTAGAAAAAGCTGCGAACTTAAAAGCACAATTAGCCGCGATGGATGAGATTACTAAGAAATTACAAACTAGACTTCCTCTTGATGTGCCAGAACCAATATATATCCAAAGAATGCTTGATGAAGAGAAGTGTTTAGTTTGTGATAGAGAGGCTA
>JANNKF010000077.1:0-11479 GCA_031396165.1 Bacteroidales bacterium
TATTTTTCATCAAATCGCCACTTCTTTCCCCTCTGCGACCCTGCAAAGCCCTGTCATCCTGAGTCCGCCGGCTGGCGGACGAAGGATCCCCCGCAATTATTTTGATATTTTTATAGAATTCAAATTCAATCATTTCATAATTTTTAATCTATTATTATTCATTCCAGATACTCAAAATATTAATATTCATAAGGTAAAAGGTCCGCAATCCTTTGTTTTGACATTTCTCCCTGCCAGGTTATGCCTAAAGGATCGAAAAACCCGGTACTGTCGAAGTAAACATACTCCTTATTGATAATCATGAGACTCTCAAATGGGAATCTTAAGTTGTGAAAGGTTACACGAATTTTTCCATCCGCACACAGATATTTGTTTAAATCACCTTTCTCAGTATCCTGAGATTCAGCTACAATATTTTGATACTTTAATTGTTTGTATTTATCATTCATAATGTCAAAGCCCGCTGTAACAAGATTGTTATCCCAGAGTGATCTGAAAAAGTGCATCCTGGATCCATTATAAACAGATCTTCTACGTCTTTCATATTTCTGTTTCTGCATTTCACCCAGGGTCAGGTCTTCAAAAAATATACAATTACCGGTGAGCAACATATAGCTGGTATGCTTACTGAATCTAAAGATGTCGAGATAATAAGAGAGCTTGTACCCAAGCGCATTATTCTCAACAAGGATCGGTTTCAGGGCAAATGCCCTGAGGGTGTCTCCGGAAATATCAGATGAAAAAATAATATCCTCTTCATTTACAATTTCGCAATCGTTCGAATTCATTGTGTTTCCCAGAAATTCTCTTTTGAATATTTTCAGATTTGCTTTTCTCTCGGCTGAGATCTTCCTGGCGGAAATTACCACCTCATTTAACTCAAAAAACTTTGGTGTTAAATAAATAACAGAGGCGCTTATTGAATCAGGATTTGTAAGAGTAACAGAAAAGTATCCTAATGCGCTTACTGTCAGAGGCTTTGATGTATTTCTTGAGATATCCAATTCAAAATTTCCGGCAGTGTCAGTCAGAGTTCCGATGAATGTTCCATTAAAATATACTGAAGCATAGCCAATCACATTCCCGGTTACCTGATCCTTAATTGTGCCTTTTATAACCTGGCTATGAGCAGTTAAATAAAAACCGGTAAAGAATAATATCAATATTAGTTTTCTTATTACTGAATATTGAAGATTCCTGATTAGCATTCTACTATGATAATTGTCTGTAGGGAAGACTATTTTTTTACGTAAGCGTAACTAAGATTTAGTGAATTCTTTTCGAGCGTAACACTCTTTTTCCCGTTGTTATAATAGAATCTTAACTGACATTCATTTACCTTAAATGATTCGAGGGTATGTATAATGCCGGAAAACATATTACCCCACTCTGGCTGTCCGACTTTTGTTCCGCCGTAATTAATTATCTGAATATTCCTGTCCGATATTTCATACTTTCCGGAAACAGTGTTAGTGGTATTTCTGCCATACATTGAATCAACTGAGAAGGTCAGAATCACATCCATTCCATCCCACGAATCAACATCTTTTTTTAATGTGAGAGTATTTTTTTCATAGTCCTCATAGGAGATAACCCTCCATGTTCCATCTATATTACTGGCAGAAACATTATCCCCGAAGTTTCTGTTAATTGCTTCTTTTTCGCAACTAATTGATATAATGACAACTACTATAAGTAAAAATAGTTTTTTCATGTTCTTTGAATTGGCTTCCTGGTTAAAGCGCAAAAATTATACCAGAATCTCTGTAAAAAGCGAAAGTTACATATTGCAAAGTTGTATAATCTCTAAAGATCTGAAATTCTGTTTTTAAAACAGTCTTAGCTTGAATTATTCATAAACTTAGTTAAGATGCTCTATTCCTTTGTGTTACTTTGTGCTGTACTTTGTGTTCCCCGTCCGAACGGACTTCGTCCGGGCGGGCTTCGTGGTAAAAAAAGCTTAACCACAAACCTGCCTGCCGGTAGGCAGGGGCGCACTAAGGATTACACAAAGGTTCATAAAGGTTTATGAGTAAAGCAGGTTAGACTACTGAACCGATAAAAAGAAATTTTCAAGTTTGCTCCTGTCAAGCTTGCCATTGGTTCTAACACCACTGCACAAATCAACTGCAAACGGGTTCACCTCATCAATGGCCTGTCTGACATTCCCGGGATTAAGTCCACCTGCAAGAATTACCGGACAGCTGGCATTTTCACGAATCCGGCGACTTAATTTCCAGTTGTGAACTCTTCCCGTACCTCCAAGTTCCTTGATCTTCAATTTAGGATTCCCACTGTCGAGCAGGATTGCATCGACCATTTCAGAAATTCCGATAGCTTCATCAACTGATTGTTCATCAATCACATGGACGACCTGTACAATTTTAACTGAGGGTAATGCTGCTCTGAGCATACTGTAAGTTCCAGTGATGAGTGCATCAACAATCTGGATTGTATTCGTGTTTGTACGCTGATGATGTTTAATGATCATTTCAACAGAAGTTTCACTGGTCAGGAGAAATGTCCCGACAAGAGGGGGGACTGTTGCTGCAATCCGCCTGATTAATTCGTCAGGTATAGGTCCGGGTCCGCTGGGCATCCTGCCAACCAGTCCTATAGCCGATGCGCCATAACCGATCGCGATTTTTCCCTCTTCAATGCTGGCGATGCAGCAAACTTTAACACGTGTTTTCATATTCTGTATGAATTCAGCATTTCAGAATTTAAACTTAAAGAATAATGTCATTGTAATGAGGGTCGAAATTGTAAAAATTCCAAGAACAAATAAACAGATTCCGGCGATGTACCATTCAAGGGTCAGGTTCGGTTCGTGATTGGCAATATCAGCCAGAGAGAGGTAAAGAAAAAACAAAGCAATTGCAGCGAAAAACCCCAGAATTGCAGTAATTGTTGCAGATAATTTTAAGCTCTTCATTTATACTTTTTTTATAGTTTAATAATACTTAGAGGGCTTTAAATCCAGGTTGCATTTGGGACAATTGTCCCTGTGAACCGAGACCACAGAGCCGCAGCCGGGACAACTCCATCTTTCAGATTCCTTTTTCAGAAAATCGGTAATCCCTCTATCTCTGATTGAAATAAGATTCTCAATAAAGCTGACGCGGTACTTTGTTCTGTATCTCTTGTCAAGTTGTTTAAGTCTCCGGCAAGGGAACAATTCACAATCGTAACAAAATTTTGAGTCTGTTTTCGCCAGATGTTCACAGTTTTTAATACTGCATAATGAACAATGTGGTACTTTATTTCCGGTTTCGGGCCAGCAGCCGCAACATTTGTTTTTTGGTCTCAGGTAGCCGATACAGGTTCCGCAATTCATACCACATGGGGCTATCAGGGTTCTGTCAAAAACAATTGAAGAATTCATTGTGATTCAAGGTTTTTTATTGCCGATTCCCGATAGCTATTTTTGATATATCGGTTTCAGCATTCATCAAATAATTCATTATTGATATTTATCATCGGGGAAGTTAATTAAAATCAATGCAGTTATACCGGATGTTAGTAAGAGAGAATATCCCGTAACACAAATCACCTTCCGGATAGGAGTAGATAGCTTCTGCAGTGGTAGCAAGTCTGAATCCATCAACATTTCCGTATTCCTTTAATGGTGTGGCCCATCTTAATCTCTCCATACCATCTTCTGATGCTGCGTATCTGTCATCGGAAATAAAATTAGTCAATTCTCCCTTTTCATTAAAGTGCAGCCATGCAGAAATTGTAATATTATTGTTTGTAAACTCAGCTTTCACTTTATTACTATCACTTTCCAGCCACTTTATTCTTTTATCGATCAGAGTAGCAGGAGCCATGCAAACCATGTCATTGAAAAAGGTAACTGTTTCTGCAATTCCCATCTCCTTACCTTCCTGATACTGAACTTTTAAGAGAGATAATAATCGTATATCCATAAAAGCCTCCCCATTCCTGAAACAATGAAAGCCGGCGACCGGAAGACCTTTCATTTTGGCTTTCATAAAGAAAAAGCGGGTGGATGCATTAACAAAATTGTATTGTTCTGTTTTAAAAGGCATCCATGGTGATTGTTCATTCTTTCTTATTTTCCCAGTGAATTCAATTCTGAAATTAAACACCCTGGGTTTATTTATAGAGCCGGTATACCTGATATATTTTTTCACAGGTTCAGGCAAATTTATTATATCATCCTCTGTCAGAAGAGATTCCTTTATATCAGCCGTTTTTTCAAGACTTTTTTTTACTTCAGCCTTATACCAACCAAAGTAAGAAGATGATCCATACCAGATAATTGCACCACAAAAGATTCCGGCAATAATAAATATATAAAAAGCACAAGTCCAGGCCCCCATCTTAATAATTCATATTTGATTGTTCATCAGGATTCCTGGCTGAGGCTTTCCGGGGATGAACAAGTTATCAGTAAAGTTTTTATATTTTTTAAGAAAAGGTAGTTTCATTAAATTTCTGAAAGTAATATCACAATTGTTGGCACAATTTAGCAGATTTTTCAGTAGGGGCAAAAGTTTGAGGATACATTTTTTACCAGGTACAATAGCATAGACCGAAATGATCTCAAATTTGCTAACTTTGATGATCAGAAAATTTTAAATATTCAAGGAATGAAACTGGCACAGGGACGCAAAGAATTTTTTCAATCTGATAACGTAAGATGAGTCCCAAACAACCAAGTAAAAAATGGATTGCCCCATTAGAGCCTGTTTGCGGGAAAACAATTTATAATTCTCTCGCGGAAGCTCAGGATATGATAAAGTATATAAAAGAGAATCGTGTAGTGAGGGAGATTTCAGCATATCAATGCCCGTCGTGTGGATTCTGGCATCTTACGAGCAAATCTAAATAGGATGTTCAAAAAACATTTGTTATACCCGGCTTCTTCTGCGGCTTCGGTGTGGGGGAGTTCCGCTTGTAAAATAAGCAAGTAAGGAATAACAGGTTCCAATGATCAGAAAATTAAATGCAAAGTTTATTAATGTATCGCTCACGGAATGAGATTGACTATCAATGTCAATGAAAACATAAACCGAATAAGCAAATCCTCCGGCGAAAGCTATCCAACCGATAATAGATATCGGGATAAAAAATATTCCTACTTGTTTAAACCAGGGTAAATTCATCTTGCAAGTTTTATCAGTTGTTTTACTACTGCAATGTTATACTTTTCATTATTCATCAATAATAAAACAGATAGAAGATGAAAATGTTCTTATTGCTGAATGAAGCCCCGGGCGTTGGAGATCAGGATAATCAGTTACTTTAAATACTACTGACTGCAGGTTCCTAGAATTTGTTCTTTTTCTTTTCCTGCATAACAGATTTGGCCATTTTCCCGAATTCCCTGTCTTTTTTTCTTCTCTCGGCCACAGTGGATTGAAATCGTTGTTGTTCCCTCTGTATTTTTCTGTAATTCTCAAGAGTATCCTTATCAATTTCTCCTTTGTCAAGTGCATCGAGGATAGCACATCCATTCTCGTTTGTGTGTGTACAGTCGGGGAATTTGCATTTCAGACTTAAATTGAAGATCTCTTCAAAGGTTGTTTTTATGCCCTCCTGATTTTCAATAACACCTAGTTCTTTCATTCCGGGTGTGTCGATAATAATCGCGCCGTTTTCCAGAACAAACATTTCACGGTGGCTGGTAATATGCATCCCCTTATTGGTTTTCAGACTAATGGGTCCGGTTTTTAATATATTCCTGTTTAACAGGTTATTAATGAGTGTGGATTTGCCAACGCCAGATGATCCTACAACACAGTAAGTCTTCCCCTGCTGGAGCATTGATAAGATCTGATCAAGGCCATCGTGTGAAGTATTGCTTAACAGAATTGATTTAATTTTTTTCTCTCTTGTGTCGAGTTTTGAAATAACTTCTTTTATCTCTTCTTCAGTTGAAAGATCAATCTTGCTTATTACTAAAACGGGCTCAATGCCGGAGGAATAGCAGATGGTAAGATATCTTTCGAGCCTGTTTATATTGAAGTTATTGTCGATAGACTGGATTATCAGAGCGACGTCGATATTTGTTGAGATGATCTGTTTTTCGCCATGTTTGCCAACTGCCTGTCTTTCAAGAACAGATTTCCTGGGTAAAACTTTGTGGATAATCCCCATGTTTAAATCATAAACACTCATTGCTACCCAATCGCCTACGGCAGGGAAATCGGCTCTGGTAACCGATGAAAATCTTAAATTTCCGGTTATCTCAGCATCGTATTCAGTGTCACCTGTTGACACAATATATCTCTCACGATGCTCCTGTGTAACTCTTCCGACGATGAAACCAGCAAGGTTATTCTCTTTTATGTAGTCTTCGGGCGTGTTATTAAATCCAAGATCTTTTATGGTCATTTCTGCATAGTTCTATTAAAAGAAAATCAAATTTTTCCCTTATTCAGAAGCAGTACAAAGATAATAGTAAATCAGATTTTTTAAAAAAGACTTTCCGGATTAAGGAAGTAGCCAGCCAGAATTAATTCTGCTTTTTTGCCATGTAGGAGCTGATAATTTTTATTGTCCCGTCATGATTGGTACGTGTCAGTGTAAGCCTGTTTTCTTCAAGTTTATAAGTATAATCCTGATCAACTTTTTGTTCGCCGAGGTTTAGCGTAACAATTAATTTATTTCCGGCTATCTTCCATGTTCCATTATAAGTATCCATTGCACCTGATCCAGAAAGCTTGCTTGTCTGTCTGAAATTACCTTTATCCATGAAATGAAAATCAGTAACAGAACCTTTGGCTTTCAACTGTTCTTCAGTTGTTTTTTGGGTTCCTTTATCTGTTTGATAACTGATTTCAAACATTGACCAGGTGCCGGTCAGATTAACTTCTTGTGCCTCAGAGACAGAAGTTGTAAGCCAGCATAACAGGAGTACCACAGTAGTCTTCATATACATAGGATATTGAGTGAATTTGTGATTTAAGTATTTATGATATTTAAGAAACAGGTTTCTGGTTGGTTTAGTCCAATTCCATTAGGGTAATTGTTAACCTATTAACGCTAAAAACTGTTCAATATTACAGAACAGTATACCTGAATTTACGTTTTTCTTAAAGACATTAACCTAACCATTCGAATTTAACAGCAGAAATCCTGTTATTTATTGTATGAAAATTATATCACTTAATCTTTTCCTCTTTTATACCTTTAAAAAGAGCGTAAATTGCCATTGAGTGACCGTGTCCTAATCCAAAATCATCTCTAAGCCAATTTACTATTTCGCCTGCTTTTATTCCAGGTTTAATTTGTCCATTTTGCAGAAATCCCTTTTGTTCTGCAATTTTTTTAAAGTCGTCCGGACCTTTTCCAGTCTTTGCTTTAATGTTGTCGATATATGCCTGAAATGACATGGTATTAAATTTAATGTGTTAATTGTTTTAATTCTTTTGACGACTGACTATTTACTCTTTTATAAGAAGGAAACAGTTTATTCCGGATTTTGTTTGAAGGTCAGGTTAATATCTGTCAGCGTAGTTTGATATTTTTATGCTCAGATTATATTAAAACTCAGGGGGATAAGTATACAGAGTGATATATTCATACAGATTTTTTTTCTCGGTAGTAAAAAGATCATCCACGGTCTTGAGCCATAATAAATTTGCTTTCCATACGGCAGGGTCTTTTAAGATTATTGGATAATTTTCAGAAAGACTGAAACTCAGAGTTTTATCGGGGACCCATTCATTATTTGAATAATGTCCTGTATAGAATACCTGGTAGGAAATATTTATAATTTCCATCAGTATTTTTTCATTTTTAATTGAAATTACAGAGGTATAGGCACATGTATAATCGACACCGATAACTAAATTGTTTCTGAAAATTATTTTCCCCTCTTCAGGGTTAGAGTAAAGATAGGATGGTATAAGGCCGTAATTAATTGCCAGCCATTCAAGGGTTCTGTTGAAAAGGGTTTCTTTATTGAAATCGATGAATTTATAGAGAAAGGTATAATGAATCTTTCCATTTTGATCTAAAGGTAATTCAGGGTATTTTTCGATTTCTTTTATTGTCTGTACCCATTTCAAAGCGATTTTGGAATATTCAACCTGACCAATTTCTTTCGACAAAGCCTTTTTATAGAGAATGGCTTTTTCAATCGAATCAGTTTGTCCATAAAGAGTTGAGCCAAAAATCAGGAGTAATAGAAAAACTGGATTTTTCATGTGTTTTAATTTTTTACCGGGTACTCTTTAGACTCCAGAGTCGGTTTCATAGTATAAATATAAAAATTAAATCCGTTTTTATTTCTGATTTTCTTAAACAGTCGGGTCAAAATAAGCAGCGAATCATGTTTTTGTAATATCAAGAACTATTTAACGCAGTATTCAGCCTTTCCACCACAATTGAAATATAGTTTTGATTAAACCTGACATTCTTACAATTTTGGTTTAAATTTATTCGTTATTATATATTATTCTCATCAGATAATTATTTGAAATGAATATAACCAATATAAGAAATATACTTGCCGGACAAGGATAAAAAGTGAATATGATCGGATGAGGATTTTGCAGACAAATTTAGAAATGTTCATTCTCGACTGGAATAATACAAAAGAATTATGGAAAATAACTCAAATGAAATCAGCAAATGTCCGGTTACCGGAGCAACTCAAAAACACACTGTTGGGACAAGTGGTACAAAAAACCGCGACTGGTGGCCTAATCAGTTAAAATTGAACATATTACGACAACACTCTGCATTATCCAACCCAATGGGCGAAGGTTTTAACTATGCCAATGAATTCAAGAATCTGGATTTGAAGGCCTTAAAAAAAGACCTTCACAATCTGATGACTGACTCCCAGGATTGGTGGCCTGCAGATTTCGGTCATTACGGACCGTTTTTTATCCGTATGGCCTGGCACAGTGCAGGCACATACCGAACAGGAGACGGTCGTGGCGGTGCAGGTGGCGGCCAGCAACGCTTTGCCCCGCTTAACAGCTGGCCAGATAATGTGAACCTCGACAAGGCGCGAAGACTGCTTTGGCCGATCAAGCAAAAGTATGGCCGGAAAATATCCTGGGCAGATCTTATGATCCTCGCGGGCAATGTGGCACTGGAATCAATGGGATTCAAAACTTTTGGATTTGGCGGCGGGCGTGAAGATGTATGGGAGCCGGAGGAGGACATTTACTGGGGTTCCGAAACCAGGTGGCTGGAGGGTGACAAACGCTACTCCGGCGAACGCGACCTTGACAATCCTCTTGCTGCCGTGCAGATGGGGTTAATCTATGTGAATCCGGAAGGACCTGATGGGAATCCTGATCCGATTGCTGCGGCTAAGGATATTCGTGTAACATTTGCACGTATGGCTATGAACGACGAAGAAACCGTTGCACTTATTGCAGGTGGGCATACCTTTGGCAAAACCCACGGAGCCGGAGATGTAGCAAATGTCGGACCTGTACCTGAAGCTGCCAGCATTGAGAAACAGGGTCTCGGCTGGATAAGCACGTACAACTCAGGAAAAGGTGGCGACACCATCTCCAGTGGTTTGGAAGTTACATGGACACAGACGCCAGCCAGGTGGAGTTTCTATTTCTTCGAAAACCTCTTTAATTTCGAATGGGAACTGACAAAAAGCCCGGCTGGTGCCCATCAGTGGGTAGCAAAAAACGCCGGGGGTGTCATTCCTGATGCTCACGACCCGTCTAAACGGCATGCACCAACGATGCTTACTACTGATCTTTCATTGCGTTTTGATCCGGTTTATGAAAAAATATCACGACGTTTCTATGAACATCCGCTTGAATTTGCGGATGCTTTTGCCCGTGCCTGGTTTAAACTGACTCACAGGGATATGGGACCAAAGGCACGCTACCTGGGTCCTGAAGTACCTGCAGAAGAACTGATTTGGCAGGATCCGGTATCTGTCACGGATCATAAGTTGATTGACGGGAAAGATATTACAGCATTAAAAGCCATAATATCAGGCTCCGGACTTACGGTATCCCAGCTGGTGTCTGCAGCATGGGCTTCTGCTGCTTCTTACCGTGGATCTGATAAACGTGGTGGCGCCAACGGTGCCCGCATTCGTCTTAAACCACAAAAAGACTGGACGGTTAACAATCCTGCTCAGCTGAATAAAGTATTGGAAACACTTGATGGCATTCAAAAAGATTTCAACATTAGTCAATCTGCCGGCAAAAAGATTTCTCTGGCGGACCTTATAGTACTTGCAGGTTGTACCGGTGTTGAAAAAGCTGCAAAGGATGCAGGTTCAGTTGTTACTGTCCCATTCATTCCGGGTCGGATGGATGCATCGCAAGAGCAAACCGACGTGGAATCATTCGAAGTTCTTGAGCCGGCTGCAGATGGGTTTCGCAACTATTTAAAAACAAAATACACAATATCAACCGAAGAGTTGTTGATTGACAAAGCCCAGTTGCTTACACTCACTGCTCCTGAGATGACTGTTCTCGTGGGCGGAATGCGTGTGTTGAAGACAAATTTTGACAACTCCGGACATGGTGTTTTCACTAAAAGGCCCGAAGTTCTTACGAACGATTTCTTTGTAAACCTGCTCGATATGAACACGGTTTGGATGCCAGCATCTGAAGCGAACGAATTATTTGAAGGACGCGATCGCAAAACGGGTGCAGTAAAATGGACGGGAAGCCGGGCAGATCTGATTTTTGGTTCAAACTCAGAGCTTAGGGCTCTTGCCGAAGTGTACGGAAGCACAGATGCTCAGGATAAGTTTGTTAAGGATTTTGTTGCAGCATGGAACAAAGTGATGAACCTTGATCGCTTTGATATAGCTTGATTTGTCAGTGCTGCAAATCCTTCGGCTGAGACAGAATTTGGCTCATTCAACATAATTTTTATTGATTTCTATTTAGGTAGAGATCTGTCTTAATTATTTATGTAGACGCCATTTCCTGTTCCAATCCAGATCTTATTATCCGGCGCTTGTTCTATAGTAAAGGAGCCTATGCCATTAAATATTTCATCATTAATTGTCCATTTATCCCAGTTATAAACAGCAAATCCATTATAGGTGTTGCACCAGATATTATCCAAATTATCAACTTTAAGAGACTTTATTTTTATTAAGCTGTCAATCTTTAATTGAAGAGAGAATTTTCCATCAAATACAAAAGCTTGTGGCCCGGAATTGAAATAAGTACTTGATAATGAATAATCAATTGAGGCACAGACTTCGTTACGACTGTTAATCTCAATATTGCCAAGGTAATAGGGAGAGAATCCAATCTCATTACTTGTAAAGGAAGTCCATTTGTCTCCTGAGATTTTTACCAGATATGATTTTGTTACTGTCTCGCCAAGGGCTAACCAAACATTATCATTATGGTCAATAGAAATACTGTGGACCATATTTACCGGTAAATCTGAATTTTCCGGTGTAAATACGTTCCATGTATTTCCATCAAATTTTACTATCCCTCCCTCACGAAATCTGCAAGATGTAAACCAGATATTATCTTTTGAATCAGCA
>JANNKF010000105.1:0-6602 GCA_031396165.1 Bacteroidales bacterium
ACCCCCTTCCCAACCTTCCCCCAGGGGGGAAGGAGTCGATCCTTTCCCCATTGGGGGAAATAAGAAAGGGGGTAAAATTGCTTCAATTAAAACGCTAACACATTAATAATAAAAGATATAACATAAAAATACCAACAATGCAATTTATCTTAACAGGTTATGACGGCACAGATGAAGGTGCCCTTGAAAGAAGGATGGCAGTACGTGGCGAACATCTTGAAAAAATCGAAATTTTAAAGCAGACCGGTGAGTTTATTTTTGGCGGAGCAATTCTTGATGAAGACGGGAAAATGATTGGGTCGGTGATTGTCTATGAATTCCCTGACCGGCGTGCGCTTGAAAAGCAATTAGAAGATGAGCCATATTTTACAAAAGGGGTATGGAAGAAAATTGAGATCCATCCATTCCGGCAGGCGAAGAAGCATTAGGGGAAGCTACGCTATGGTTGTGTTCTGGACCGCAATAACTTAAGATAATCTGCAACCGACAAATTTTTAATCAGTCCAAAACAATTAGAATTGGCCTTTGTTAATAATAAAGGATTAGGCATTGGCATGACAGAACGAAAAAATTATGATTAGAAAATTCAAAAATATAACTTCTTTACTGTTATTGCTGGTTTTCTTTCTGCCTTCAATAGTTAAACTCGAACATCACCACGAACACTTTAAAAGCAAAGCAATAAATGAGAAATACTACCATGTACTTCATGATAAGTGTGTTATATGTAATTTTGAATTTTCTGTCTTTTTGTCAAACACTGGTGATATTGATTTCCCAAAAGAAAACCCCGTAGAATATTTCTGCAATAATTACGAATCCGTATATTTTTCAAATCTTTCACAATTCTCATTTTTATTACGAGCTCCACCCATATTTACAAATAGCATTTAAAACATCCTCCCGGATGTAAAACAACGTATTTGTAAAACATTGACCCGTAATAAAATGAAAAGAATAATCATACTATGTGTTTTGATAATATTTTATCATTCACTGAACGCACAAAATAAGATAGTTGGAAAGATAACTGACCAGAATAATTTACCATTACCCGGTGCGACAATATTCATCTCAGACATGAATAAAGGAACAATTTCAGATAAAAACGGGAATTATCAATTAATAAATATACCTGATGGAAAAAACAGGATTCAGTTTTCATTTATTGGGTTCGCTAACCGTATTGAAACTGTTGAGTTAAGCGGCGAAACTATAGAACTTAATATTTTACTAAAACAAACTGCAATTGAAGCAGACGAAGTAGTCGTTTCCGGTGTTTATAATTCGACACAACATGATAATGCTGTTAAAATTGACGTTTTAAAGCTAGATCCTCATACAGTTAAAATTACACCTAATTTCACTGAAGTACTCACTCAGGTACCGGGCGTTGACATGATTTCCAAAGGGAGCGGCATAGCTAAACCTGTTATCCGCGGACTTTCAATGAATGACATATTAGTTTTAAATAATGGAGTACGGTTTGAAAATAATCAGTATTCCAGTCATCATCCTCTGGGAATTGACGAATTTGGAATTGAAGATGTTGAAATAATCAAAGGGCCGGCATCATTGCTTTATGGATCCGATGCTATTGGCGGAGTCATTAATTTTATTAAAGAAAAACCTGCTCCGGTTGGTAGCATTATTGGCGATTACAACCTGCAACTTTTTTCAAATACTCTTGGGATGACAAATAATTTTGGAATAAAGGGAGCATCGAAGAAATTTTTTGGAGGAGTAAGAGCCGGTCAAAAAACAAATGCAGATTTTCTGCAGGGAGGTGGCGCCTTTGTTCCTAATTCACGTTTCAATGAAATGTCTGTTAAAACAAATACTGGATATACAGATAGAATCGGAACGTTTAAGTTGTTTTACGATTTCAATAATCAGAAACTTGGATTGGTTGAAGACGAAGCTATTGATGATATCACAAAAAGAGAAAGAGAAAACAACATCTGGTATCAGGAATTAAATACTCATTTGCTTTCTTCACAAAACAAGTTGTACCTGGGCAAATTTAAACTTGATGTAAATTCTGCATATCAAAGTACTGAATTGATTCATTATGGAGATGTTGGTATTTATGAAATTCAAATGAGGTTGTCGACACTTACTTATGAAACCAGGCTCCATTTACCATCTAAAGAAAATTCAGAATACATAATAGGCTTTCAGGGATTTAATCAAACAAATACAAATCTGAATGGCAGAGAAACAAAGCTATTGCCAGATGCTCTCACAAACAACTATTCTGCATTTGGTTTATTTCAGTATACTTTTCTTAAGAAATTAAAATTGCAAACCGGTGTTCGTTACGACAATAAATCAATTTCAACACAAGCAATTGGTTTACCAACTGACCCTATGACCTACCGTGCAGCCGTTGACAAGTATTTTGGAAGCTTTAGCGGATCATTTGGTGCGACATATAACTTATCTGAAAAGCTCTCATTCAGAGTTAACTTTGCCGCTGCATACCGTACACCAAATTTAGCTGAGCTTACTTCAAACGGACAGCATGAATTGCGATACGAAATCGGGGATAATAATCTTGTTCCTGAAAATGCCTACGAAACGGATTTAAGTATCCATTACCATAAAGACAATTTTACCTTCGACATTGCGGGTTTTTATAATATCATCAATAATTATATATTTATTTCACCAACCGGAGACACAACCACTTCAGGGATTAATATATACAGGTATAAGCAGGCTAATTCAGCTTTGTTTGGTGGTGAAGCAGGGTTACACATTCACCCAAAACCAATAGAATGGCTCCATTTTGAAACTACATTTTCATCAGTTATCGGAAAACAAGTCAATGGTGAATATTTACCTTTTGTACCCGCACACAAATTACGTTTTGAACTAAGGGCAGAAAAAGAAAATTTACTATTTCTGCATAAACTTTTTATTTCAGTTTATATAACTACCGCCTTTGAGCAAAAGAATGCCGCTCAAGATGAAACAACAACTTCAGGCTACTCTCTTTTGGATCTAAGTATAGGTGGAAATATAAAAATCCAAAAACAACTTTTGTCAGTCAGTATAGGTGCAACTAACCTTTTTGACAGAAAATATATTGACCATTTGTCGACATTAAAAGAAGTAGGGTTTTTTAATCCCGGGAGAAATATTGCATTGAACTTAAGAATCCCATTTTCAATTGCAAAAAATGAAAACACCTACACCCCTTGACAATCGCGTAAGGTAACTTGCTTGTTGTAGTTTTTCCATGGCACTGTACCATTTAGCAGGGACAGGAAAACAGTTAACAAACACGGACCGCGCAATTGCATCAGAAAAACGTATTCAGTATCAAGTTCATAATCCTGGGCTCTGCCCCTAAGCTTTTATATAACCTTAGGTGTTCCTGAATACAGTAAGAAGGGTTTTTGATATTTTAACAGCAGCATCGCTGCGAAATATTTGTAGCTGAGAATTTGTCGATATATTCTGAGGTGCAGAGCACCGGAATATTTGTATCCTGGTTCCAGGATTATTTAAGGTATTTTAAGACTGCATTAAAGATCTGAAACCTTATCTGTTATATGGGGTAGGTTTGATTAAGGGTTATCTCAGATTCGTCCTGCGCTACCCGGCACCACAACCTTTAGATGAATGGTGGGAATGGGAGTGATGAGCGGTTTTCAATATTAGTTATATCTTTACATTCTCCCAAATTACCAATTATTAACAATTTCGGGATTATGAATGTGAAGGATCTCTTCATAATTATTAGCAGCTGATAGCATTTTTATGAAATATCTGAAACTGCTTTTATTAAAACTTCGTTTAAGTTCATGCATTTCTGCGGTGGCATTCGTTTTTATGATACTCGCTTCATGCCATAACCCGGCTGAAATTTCCACTGGTGACAGAACAATCTCATTTGATGAAGGCTGGCTCTTTATGAAAGATACACTTTCAGGCGCTGAATCCCCGGATTTTAATGATTCAGCCTGGAGGATCATCGACGTTCCTCACGACTGGAGTATTGAAGATCTGCCCGGACAGAACGGTGTGGATATAATCGGACCATTTGATAAATCCGCCATTGATAAAGGTACTACCGGCTTCATGGTGGGAGGCACAGGCTGGTACAGGAAAAATTTTACCATCAGGGAAGAGGATAAGGATAAAATTGCTTGCCTGCAATTTGACGGTGTTACTGTGACATCCGATGTTTGGCTGAATGGAAAACACCTCGGATTTCATCCATATGGATATACTCCTTTTTACTATGATATTACTTCTTATCTGAATCCCCCGGGAGAACCTAACATTGTTGCTGTTCGTGTTCAAAATGAAGGTATGAATTCACGCTGGTATACAGGATCTGGTATTGTAAGGCATGTATGGCTCACTCTGCTAAATCCTGTTCACATAGACATTTCAGGTGGATTATATATTACAACACCCGCTGTATCTGAAGATTCTGCAGTTGTGAAAGTTGAAACGACAATTGTAAATTCCGGGAATAGTGATGAAAGTATCATCCTGCGTACCGATTTGTTGGATCCTTCAGGCAAGTTGGCTGCAACTATAACCAGCAATTCAATAGTGGCCTCAGGTCAAAAAGGTCAGGTAATACAGGAAGTTACGGTAAAGATGCCATCTCTCTGGTCGATCGATGAACCGAATCTCTACCATGCGAAAGTATCTGTGCTGATAAATAATAAGATTGTTGATGGTCTGGCAACTCATTTTGGGATCCGCAGTATTAGGGCAGATGCCCAGAACGGGTTTACTATCAATGGTAAACCAGTCGAAATGATCGGCGGTTGTATTCACCACGATAACGGTCCCCTGGGAGCTGCTGCCTTCGACCGTGCCGAGGAGCGTAAAATTGAGATACTGAAAAACAGCGGCTTCAATGCCATCCGCACCGCTCACAATCCTCCATCATCAGCACTCCTGGATGCCTGCGACCGGCTGGGAATGGTAGTTATTAATGAAATCTTCGATGTGTGGGAGACTGCTAAAAGGAGTCAGGACTACCATCGCTATTTCAGGGAGTGGTGGCAGAAAGATCTGGAGTCGTGGGTAAAGCGTGACAGGAATCACCCGTCAGTAATAATATGGAGTATCGGGAATGAAATCCGTGAGACTTTTGATACCTCAGGTTTCAGAATTGCCAGAAATCTGACTGAGGAAATTCGCCGGATTGATAAGACACGATGGGTCACAGAGTGCTTTGTTGATTTCGCATGGATGAGGGGTCAGAAAAGCAAATGGGACGAGATCCCCGAGCACATGGGACTCTTTGATTTAACAAGCTATAACTATGCGTATAAGAGATATGAGGAGGATCATATTAAATATCCTGACCGTGTTATGCTTGGAACTGAAACAAATCCTCCGCTCGCGCTGGAAAACTATGAGATGGTAAGAAAGCATCCTTTTGTTATAGGTTATTTTGTCTGGACAGCTACGGATAACCTTGGAGAGGCTGGTGTTGGACTTCCACAACTAAGGGACATAGCTCCTGATGCGAGTCAGGCACAGGTAGCCGGACAAGGTTTTTTCAGTCGTGATTCATGGCCGGCATTTACCAATTACCAGGGTGCTATTGACCTTATCGGAAACAGAAAGGTGTCTTCATCTTATCAGCATGTTGTCTGGGGAAAAAGCAAAGTTGAAATGTTCGTACATCGTCCCATCCCGAAAGGTAAAAGAGAGGTAACCAGTAACTGGGGGTTTCCTGATGAGCTGAAGTGCTGGAACTGGTCTGGTCATGAGGGTGAAAAATTGCAGGTACATGTATACACCCGCAGTCAGAAGGTCAGACTTAAGCTAAATGGTAAAATTGTTGGTGAGCAAAATGTGGATCCGGAAAAATCAATCACAGCTGCATTCGAGGTCCCCTATGAGGCTGGAACGCTTATTGCATACTGTTATGACAATGACAGGGAAACAGCATCACAGACTCTTAAGACTACAGGCAAACCAAAAGCAATAAGACTCATAGCTGATCGAACTAAAATCAAGGCAAACCGTAACGATCTGTCATACGTAAGGGCAGAGATAACAGACTCTGAAGGCAATATTGTTCCTGATGCAGATGATATAATGGTTACCTTTGATGTAACAGGCAAGGGCAGTTTGGCTGGTGTGGGGAGTGGTAACCCCTTGGATATGTCGAGCTTCCGTCTACCAGAGAAAAAAACCTGGCAGGGAATATGCCTGGTTATAGCACGCGCAGGAACAAAGACCGGGAAAATAAAAGTCAGGGCCACCGCTGAAGGGTTGAAGAGTGCTTTTGTAACAATATCAGCTGAATAATCCGGTCAAGAAGCCCCGGACCGTATGATTAGGAGATAATAACATGAGAAGCGTTAAAATAGGTTAATTATTTTGAGGTATATAAAACTTTTCCTATGTTTGAGTTACTTAACATCCTGATATTGTGAAATTCCGGAACCGGATAAATTAACTTATCAGAAACTGATGCAGGCACTCATTTTTACTCACAAATATAAAGTATTATGAAAAGACGAACATTTGTTAAATCCGCTGCCGTAACCGGTGCAGGGCTGATAATCCTTCCTGGGGGCATCCTTTCAGGACAAAACCCCAGTGATAAACTAAAC
>JANNKF010000118.1:0-3677 GCA_031396165.1 Bacteroidales bacterium
GTAAAGTTCTTTTTGTCCCCTCATCCTTTTGTCAGTTATTTTGAGATATCGCAAATATATTTTGAATGGTTCCCACTTCTATATAAATACATCATTCTCTTCTTCAGGCTTATATCCGGTGTCTTCTTTAAGTTTTCCTTCCGAATAAGCCTTTACGGCCAGTCTGTCACAAACTTCATTTTCAACATTATTTGAGTGGCCTTTTATCCAAACAAACCGTACTTTATGTCGCCGGTATATTTTAAGAAACCTCATCCAGAGGTCAGGGTTCTTCCTCTTTTTAAATCCTTTAGCTTCCCATTGAAATACCCATCCTTTTTCGACAGAATCGGCAACATATTTGGAGTCTGTATAGATAACCACTTTGCTGCCTTCAATTTTCAGGGCTTCCAGACCAGTAATTACTGCAAGAAGTTCCATCCTGTTATTGGTTGTCAGTATAAATCCCTCCGATTTCTCAAGCCGGTGTCTGCCGGAAATAAGCACTACGCCATATCCACCGGGCCCGGGATTTCCGCTGGCTGCCCCATCGGTATATATTGTTATTTCACCTTGCATTCGGCAGTACTATTCCAGAGTTGGTTATGAAAAGTTTTATTGCTATTGATAGGAGGATGACACCAAATACCTTTTTGAGGATCTGAAGTCCGCCGGCTCCGAGAACCCTCTCGAATAATGAAGTTAATCGCAGGACCATGTAAATGACTCCCATATTAAGTATAAGAGCTATGAGGATATTGATAGTCTCATATTCAGCTTTCAATGAAAGAATTGTTGTTATGGAACCTGCGCCGGCAATTAGCGGGAATGCGATTGGGAAGATTGATCCACCACCGGTTGATTCATGTTTGAACAATTCAATTCCGAGAATCATTTCCATGGCAATCAGGAAAATTATAAACGAGCCTGCGATCGCAAAAGATTTTACATCTATTCCGAATATTCCCAGTAACGGGCTGCCTATAAACAGGAATGCCAGTAAAATCAGAAATGAAACAAGGGTTACTTTGGCCGACTTAACTTCGCCTGATTTCGATTTCAGATCGATTATTATCGGAATTGAGCCCGGGATATCAATTATGGCAAATAGAACCATAAAGGCAGCCAGAATTTCGATCATACTTAAATGCATAGGAGTTGAATTTTGTGCAAAGATAAGCACAAATTAATAAAAAACCTCCCACTCTTTCGTGAGGACCTCTCCCCAACCCCTCTCCTGAAAGAGAGGGGCTAATATACTGATATTGTTTTTATTACCCCCTTCTCTTTAAGGAGAAGGGGGCCAGGGGGATGAGGTGAATTGTGCAGGAGAAGGGGGTTGGGGGGATGAGGTTACTGTACTATCGTCATCTCATCAACAAGGTGTTTAGCACCTGCAAATATATCCATTGTCCAGAGGACGTATCGGATATCAACAACTATAGTCCTTTGTAATTCAGGCTCATAAGCTATGTCACCGCTCATAGATTCCCAGTTGCCATCGAAGGCAAGACCTATGAGTTCACCGTTTCCGTTCATAACCGGACTACCTGAGTTACCTCCAGTAATATCATTTGTTGTGAGGAAGCAAACCGGCATATAACCTTTTGATGAACCATATCTTCCAAACTCCTTCTTCTTATTAAGATCGAGAAGACGTTGTGGCAGATCGAATTCATAATCACCCGGTTTAAATTTATCAGCAACACCCTGAAGCGAGGTGTAATATTTGTAAGTCACTCCGTCCCTGGGGTCGTAATCTTTAACTTGACCATAAGTCAGACGCATTGTAGAGTTGGCATCTGGGTATTGTGTTTTTTCAGGAGCCATCTCCATAAGGGCCGCTACCCATAGTCTTTTCCCGGTTGTGAGACCTGAATCAAACTGACTTGAGCTTTTGGAAACTTCTGCACCTGTTTTGTAAACTGAAGTGGAGGTAAGATAAACAGGATCTTTTTCAATCGATTTCAGAACAGGTTTTTCAAGAAAAGCAAGTAGTTTAGCTTCAGTTGAGAAAACGGTTTTGGCAAACATATCATCAACAAATTTATCAATGTTGCCTTTATATTTTTTGTCTACTACATTCACATAAAAATCAGGGTGAAACTTTGACGGAACATCTGCCCTGTAAAGTTTCAACATGGCCGCTGTTGATTTTTTGTCGGTCGGGTTGTTATAATCCTTATAAAAGCCTGTAGCCATGGTTTTAATTCTTGCAGTAGCCTCTGAGATCTTCTGTGCATCACCGGATTTCAAAGCTGTAATCAGCATTGTAGCTGCCTGACTCATTCCGAAAATTTCACAACCCTGGAGGCATTCATTGAGATACTGCAAAGCATTATAGAATTCTGATCTTCCTTCGACAGCGGTTTTAATCATATTGAGGGATTCACCGTATTTTGTTTTCTGATCAGGATTTGATGCAATCCATTTGGTAAACTGATTCTCAATCTCCTCTTTTTTTGCTTTCACATTAAGTCTTTCAAGGCCACCTTTCTGACCTATTGAGTATTTCCAGTAGTTTGATGAACCGAAGTATTTTGCAGAATACTGAATGTTTACTTTCTGATCGGCTTTCATGTCTTCCATCCAGATATCCTGTTTGATGCCGCGTATTTTTATTCTGTCGGGATGAACTATTTGGAGCTGTTCAATAACTTCATATGATGTCATATACCTGTTTGTTCTGCCGGGGTAACCGAGTATCATTGCAAAATCACCTGTATTACGTTCTTTGATAGAAACAGGAAGGTAATGTTTTGGTTTGAGGGGAACATTCTCCTTTGAATAAGCTGCCGGTTTTCCATCGGGACCCGAGTAAACACGGAAAACACTGAAATCGCCGGTATGGCGAGGCCATTCCCAGTTGTCGGTATCTGAACCAAATTTACCGATTGATGATGGAGGAGTTCCAACCAGTCGAACGTCTGTATATCTTTCATATACAAGCAGGTAAAAATAATTTCCACCATAGAAGCTTCCAACCTGTACCCTGTAATTTGTACCTTCAGAAGCCTTTTTTTCAATAGACAGCCTGGCTTCGCTGATAGATGCAGCCCGCTCTGATTCGCTCATCCCTGGTTTTACGTTTGCCAGGATCTGGGTTGTTACATCTTCAATCCGCACAAGGAATGTTGCAGAGAGGTTTGGGTTTGGAAGTTCTTCTTCCTTCGACTTTGCCCAGAATCCATCGCGCAGGTAATCATGTTCAACAGTGCTGTGAGACTGAATTGATCCGTAGCCGCAATGGTGGTTGGTTAAGATAAGGCCCTGTGATGAGACAATTTCGCCGGTGCAGCCTCCACCAAAGATAATAATGGCATCTTTAACACTGGCTTTATTAAGGCTGTATATGTCCTCGGCAGATAGCTTCAGTCCGAGCTCAGTCATCTTGCCAATATTTAATTTTTCGATAAGCGGCAGCAGCCACATACCTTCATCAGCCCTGACTTTAAGCCCGAGACTGAGAATAAGAATTACTAAAATTGAAAACAATTTTTTCATATAAAACAAATTATTTAGATTGATTTTAAATTAGACAGCAAAGATAACTTTAAAAATTAAAAATGAAATTATCAGAATTCAATTTTCATCTGAGTATCAAAAAGGGTGAATGATCTGCGGTGGTATGGGGTTATTCCGTTTTTCAATATTGCATTCCTGTGCTCTAAAGTACCATAACCTTTGTTTTTATTCCA
>JANNKF010000120.1:0-2405 GCA_031396165.1 Bacteroidales bacterium
AAAGAAGGAAAATAGTACAATGATTATAAAAGTTAGACAGAAACTTATAATGACATATATGTTAAAAGCCAGTCAGTTACTAATATTTTGATCCATTTTTAAAGTATTTGGTTACAAATCTAATCACTCAATTTTAATAAATCTTAAGTTCTGCTTGCTGGCAATTAATGGTGAAGATACGAAATTTGGTTTTCTGTTAGGTGGCGTTGCGATTTCAAGTCCCGGCAGATGAGTAGGATTAAAGGCTTGCCTCTTGTCAGGATGGTTTTTTTTTGTCAGTGTGGCAAGCCGGTTTGTCATTGGAGAATTGTCCAGATGGCTTAGTCCCGGCAAATGGCTGAGAGTTGTCACGGATAACGGAAATTTGATAAGTAGCGTGTCAAGGTGCAATAGAAAAGATGAAATATAATTGTCAGGACAAATTCGCAAAGTTATACCCTGTGGTGGGATCAGGAGCTATGCCACCTAACGGCCCGGTGGTATGGGTAGTTGCCGTCTGTGTCGGGGTTGGCATGTGTTTTTGCATAGTCCCGATAAAGGCGATAAGTTTGGTGTCACGATAAATGGTCCAGATGACTGAGTCCCGATAAATGGCGCGAATTACTCACGGTACAAAAAATCGGCAGATGACGATGCAAAAACCATGACAACGGCGCGTCGGCCAGCAGCCCCATTGACTTGGTCACGGTAGCAGGAATAGTCAAGATACCGAAATTTTGATAAGTGGGTGAAAGCTCTCGATTTGTGTATATCGTTGATTAAGAATTTGTCCGGGCTGCTGAAGGCAATTACCTATACCATCCGTGTTAGTGTTAGTTTAATTTTAAAAACAAGGACTTTGGCGATAATCTCTCAAGTGTACTATCCCGCAAGATGATACGGATTTGTCACGATATATGAGATTTGGGAAAGTAGTAAATCCCGGCAGATGGAGGTAAGTTGTCCCGTTAAATGAATCTTGGTAAAAGTGTTAATTATTTAACATTAATCTCCAGGTGTTTTCCTAATCCTGTTTCAATAATTTTTCTGAGTGTGTCAAGTTCTATATCAGATCTGTCATTCTCAATCCGAGAGATATAATTTCTGGAAGTACCACTTTTTATAGCTAATTCTTTTTGTGTTAATCCGGATTTTATCCTTGTGTCCCGGACAAGACGTCCAATTTTAGAGGTTATCCCAGTTACTTCTGTGTTACTGTACTTTAATAAAACATCTGCACCAATTTCGAAAGGAACTTTTACTTTTTTATTGTCCTTGCCTGTAATGAATTGTTCAATGTTACTCCATGAAAGAGTGTTGTTACTTAATTCAACCTTTGCAAACTCTTCGGAGTCCTTAAGAATCAGGATAGGAGAGTCATCTTTAAGCTCTAATTTCTTCAGGACTTTTTTAAAATCAATAATCCTAGATTCTCCATTATTGAATACTACTGAAATTGTCAAACCTTTGATCCAGTTGATTTTCAAAATCCTTGGTATTTTAATATTTCGTCTCATTGCAGATTTGGATTTAATTCGTAAAAAACTTTAAGTGCCCAATCTGAGTTAACAGATAACCAGTCGAATACACTTCTCAATTGTTTATTTGGTAACTCTCCAGCATATATTTCCTTGGTCTGAATTACAATTAAAACTTCAAATTCATTATAGCTTGCATGTATATGAGGTGGTCTATGTTCTCCATTGTATACATTTATCTTAATTCCATTGAAGCTATCAATCGTTGGCATTCAGTCATTTTTTACAAAGGTATCTAATTGGGTACATAGTGCCAAGTTAATTATGAGATATTTTAATTTCAATTGAAATAAGTCCCGCAAGATGGCTGAGAGCTGTCTCGATTGACGGATCCTTCTTAAGGGGTTAGTGTTAGTTTTTGAAAACTCTCTAATGTGCAGGAACTAAGCAAATTAACACTAACGGCCCGGCGGTTTGGTTAGTTGCCGTCCATGTCGGGGTTGGCATGTGTTTTTGCATAGTCCCGATAAATGAGCAAGAATTTCGGGTCAAGATAAAGTTATCCAGATGACTGAGTCCCGATAAACGATACGAATTTGTCACGCCGCGATAAAACAGTCCAGATGAAGATGCAAAAACCATGACAACGGCGCGAAGGCCAGCAGCCCCATAGATTTTGTCACGGTAGCAGGAGTAGTCAAGGTACTGAAATTATGATAAGTTTTAGAAAGCATAAGACTGATGTATTTCGTTGATTAAGAATGTGTCCGGGCTGCTGAAGGCAATTAACTAAACCGACCGTGTTAGCACATGTATTGATTTTCTAACAGTCATGATGTAATAAACTGTCAGGCTATTTTGAAAACAGTCCTGATTAAGAATTATGGATATTGAGTTTTAGCTAGTTGTTTATCTCAAGACAACCAATTTCTATATAGGTTGGATCCG
>JANNKF010000266.1:0-5689 GCA_031396165.1 Bacteroidales bacterium
AATCTTTTATGAAGCGATTTCAGGAACTCAAAAGAGATAAGTTTCTGTGATTTTGCTTCATCCGGTTATCGCTGGAGAGGAGACTCGCGTTACAAAGTGTGGATTCCCTAAATAATCAATTTTATGAAGGTGGATTATAAAGCTTATTTAAAGTCATTCAGGTCCTGCATGTCATGCAAGCTTTAAAATTATAAGGACCGCAAGACTGCAGGACCTGCAAGACCGCAAGACTATTTTATTTTGTAGTGATCCTGAAGAATCATCCTGAATATTTTTCCGGGAAGAACATACTTTAGTGCCACAGCCAGTTTCTGTTCAAAAGAGGCAATTATGTATCTCTGACGAGGATTTTCGGTTTCAACAATTTTAACTATTCTTTTTGCAAGAATAACCGGTTCCCAGCCATTGGATTCATCTTTCTCAATTGTAGCCAGCGTCTTTTGGAACTGTTCTTTATAGGGATCATTGTTACTGGCCGGTGGCAGAAAATTTCTACGGTTTGCAGAGTTGCTCGTATGGAAATCTCCGGGATTAATTAGTACCACTCTGATATTGAACTGACTAACCTCCATTCTCAATGCTTCGCTAAATCCTTCCAAAGCAAATTTAGCAGCCGAATAATAGCCCTGAAAAGGTAATCCCATCAATCCGCCGATAGAACTGAAGTTAATTATTGTCCCTCCGCCCTGATTGCGCATAACCGGCAGCACCTCCCTCGTCAGATTAACACTTCCCATAAAGTTGGTGTCAATCTGAAGCCTGATATTTTCTGCAGGAGATGTTTCTATTGACCCTCCGGTATGCATTCCTGCATTGTTGATCAGAATATCAATCCTTCCCTCTTTTTCAACGACATTTGATACTGATTTTTTAATCGATTCAATATCAGTCAGATCCATTGTTAAATAATTAACAGTAGATTCAGAAGCATTGTTTTTTCTTACTGTACCATAAACGATATGTCCTTTTTCAGAAAGAAGCTTTGCTGTCTGCTGTCCGAATCCGGAAGAGATTCCTGTAATGAGGATGACTTTTTTCATAATTTATTTTGCCCCCCAACTCCCCTGAAGGGGGGCTAATTTCGTGATATTATTAAGCTTGTTTATGAGACAAAGTTAACCCCCCTTCAGGGGGGAAGTGGGGCATTAAATTAGTTGTAATTATTTAAATATCAAATAATTGTTCTTAGTTTAGTACACCCAGCTCTTTAGCCGCTTTTGTAATTCTCTCTATCGAAATTTCAACCTGCTCTTTTGTGTGGGTTGCCATCAGTGAGTATCTTATAAGACAATCCTCTTTTGGAACTGCAGGAGAAACAACCGGGTTAACAAAAACGCCCTCGGCAAGAAGGATCTGTGTCATTTGCAGCGCTTTAACGTCATCTCTTATAAACAGCGGAATTATCGGAGTCTCCGATTTACCTGTATCAAAGCCGGCTGATTTAAATCCATCCAGAGCATAATGGGTAATATCCCACAAATGCTTAATTCTTTCAGGTTCAGTTTCCATAATCTCTATCGATGCAAGCACAGCTGCAGTGGAAGCTGGTGTCATACTGGCACTGAAAATCAGAGATCTGGATGTATGTTTTATAAAATTGATTACCTCTTTATCGGCTGCAATAAATCCTCCAAGGGAGGCAAATGATTTCGAGAAAGTGCCCATGATAAGATCAACCTTATCTGTAAGTCCGAAATGAGAAGCCGTTCCTGATCCGTTTTTACCGAGTACACCCAGCGAGTGTGCGTCATCGACCATTACTGATGCCTGATATTTCTCAGCAAGTTGTACCAGTTCAGGCAGTTTGATAATATCACCTTCCATAGAAAAAATACCATCAACAACGATCATCTTTATGCGATCATTATCGCATAGTTTAAGCTTGCATTCAAGGGCATTCATATCGTTATGGGTGAATTTCAGTACTTTCGAAAACGAAAGTCTGCTTCCCTCGATAATCGAAGCATGGTCCAGCTCATCAAGTAGCAGGTAGTCATTACGCCCTGCAAGAAGCGATACTACTCCAAGGTTAACCTGAAATCCGGTACTATAGCATAGCGCATCTTCTTTATTAACCAGTTTGGCAAGTTTTTGCTCAAGCTCAATATGTATATCGAGAGTTCCATTTAAAAATCGAGAACCGGCGCATCCTGTTCCATATTTTTTTATTGCTGCAATAGAAGCCTCTTTAATTTTGGGATGATTTGTCAGGCCCAGGTAACTGTTCGAGCCGAACATCAATACCTTTTTACCGTTTATTACTACAACTGTATCCTGTTCCGATTCTATCGCCCTGAAGTAGGGATAGATGCCAGCCTGCATTGCTTTTTGCGGGGCATCATAACCTGAAAGCTTTTCTGTTAAAATTCTCACTTGTCAACTATAATTATTATTTACAGTGCCAAAAATAGCTAAAATTGAATACAATTGAATAAAACCTCAATTTTTAGAGCTAATTGAGGGCTAAATTAAGCGAATATACCTACCAGAATTGTTTATTATTACTATTTTGGAGTGTGAAGCCTGAGGCCACACCGAAAAGTCAATTATTCTGAATTTCAGTGTTTTTTGCCCTTATCCTTAAAGGGAAAACACTGAAATTCAAAGCAATGCTAAAGTCCCTTTAGAGGATTTAGGTTCAAATGAACTTTTAGGAGTGGACTCAAGCTTAAATAATAAATCCGGCAGGTATTCAATGCCGGTTGGGAACAAGAAACAGGTATCCTTTTCCTTTAAGTGTCTGGATAATAATATTTTCATCTTCGTGGAAGTATTGCCTGAGTTTTCTGATGTAGACATCAAGATTTCTTGAGTTGAAAAATGAGTCATCCCCCCAAACAGTCATTAACAATGTTTTTCTGTCAATAACCTGATTCATATGTGAAACAAGCAACCCAAGAACTTCCATATCGCGTTGCGAGAGTTTGATTATCTCCTTTGGCGACTTCAGCTCATATCGGTGAGGATAAAGTATGTATATGCCGATTCTGATTTCTTCAGGTCCCGAACTGACTCCTCGCTGGCCATTCGATTTTATATGCAACTGATTGTTTATTCTTATTACAAGTTCTTCAAGACTGAAAGGTTTTCTTATATATTCGGTGCCTCCTGATTCAAATCCCTTGACAAGGTCGGAGGTTTCCACCTTGGCTGTCAGGAAGATAATTGGTATAGCCGGGTTCAGGGCACTTATTTTTTTACATAATGAATATCCGTCAACATTCGGGAGCATAATATCAAGAATGCAGATATCAGGGGAGAAAATTGTGTATTCTTCCAAAACCAGCTTTCCGTCAGTAACCCATCTTACCTCAAAATCAATATTCTCAAGGGTTTCCTTGACTATTTTGCCCAGAAAAGGTTCATCCTCAACGTATAAGATCTTTATTTTCACTTTGCTATTTTTGGAAATATTAGTGTAAACCTGCATCCACCTTCTTCAAGGTTTCTCACATTAATAGACCCTGAATGTTGCTTCATTACAAGTTCGGCAAAACTTAATCCAAGCCCGTATCCCTTAACATCATGTCTGTCACCTTTGGGTACACGGAAAAACTTGTCAAATACTCTTGAAATATATTCTTCAGGTATGCCTGGGCCATTATCACTTACTGTTAGAAAAACTGAGGATTCCTTACTGAATAATTTTATTTTGATTTTTGATTCTGACGTATTGTATTTCAGACTATTGTCAAGGAGATTTATTAATACACCCTGGATGTGAAGTTTGTCGAGATCCAGTATACAGGCTTCTTCGGCCGGAGTAAATTCAACATTTGCTTTATTCTGAAGAAACCTGATCTGCAATGACGCAAGTACTTCTTTTGTGATCTTAACCAGGTCAGTCTCTTCAACATGCAGATATTGTGCCTGATCCTCAAGTATTGATGTGGTCAGTACCTGCGAGATCAACTGATCAAGTCTTTTCATCTCATTGAATGCAATGCTTAGATACTCTTCAGATTTTGCCGGATCCTTCATTCTGTCGTAAGTTTTTAGTGCTTCCAGCGCTACTGTAACAGTAGCAACAGGAGTTTTAAGCTCATGCGAAATATTGCTTATAAAGTCATTCCTCAGGGTATTAAGTGTCTCCATCTTCCTCATACTCCTGAACGTGAAGAAGAATGCTGCACCTGTAAGTATTAACAGAACAAGCGCAAAAAGTATCTGCGTTGAGATCCCTTTTAGAAGAATGCTCTGAAAATGTGATATCTCAGCATTAAAGGGAATTTCGAACAGATCACTGCTTAAAAATATTTTGGCTCCCCCGGTTTTTGCATTCTTCCTCGCAGATTCCGAAATCCACGTTATTCTGACCCCTTTTGCCTCTTTCCCAAGTTTTGTTTCAAAAACTTCCTTTAACAGAGTTGAATCAGATGCCATTGAATTCATATGGCTCAACTGTTTCCATTCACCGGCAGTACCCTCTGTCTGATTAATAATTAATTTGACGCTCCTTAACAGAAATCTTTTTTCTGAACTGTCATAAATATTAAATGATAATTTTTCATCCGGAGAAGATCCTGTTGTGTCTGGAATTGCGATAGTGACAATTGCCTGGTTCTCACTGTCAGCTGTGTTGAACATGGCTGTGATATGCCGTTTTTTCAGTGTAGTGTCTTCAGGGAGCCTTTTGTTAAATTTTATGAGATGATCTTTGCGCGCAAGTGAATCATTCAGAGCAGGAACAATAAGATGCTCAACAAGCAATGAATCCATTATCTGATCCACCGATTCACTGAACTTACGGCTAACTTCCTTTTTCAGTGTCTCCCTCTCTTCAACCCATTGAGATTTCAGCCATTGCGCAATCAGTCCGGTTAGCATTATCTGGCTGATTATCATCAGCATAAAAAGCCAGGTATTTTTTTTTATCCTTTTCATTTCAAATAATTAAAACAAAAATACGAAAAGTGTTGTACCTGTTTAATTTCATTAACCTTAATTAACCTTAATTGGCCACACTTTAACCTGCTGTTGTTTATACCCTGCATATTTTTGTAAAAACCAAAAAAAGTATAAAATGAAAAGAATAATTGTGTTTTTGATGGCCCTGAATTCTACGATTGCAGGATTCAGTCAGGTGACAACAGGTAAGAGTACCACTTCAGGTAAAATAATTTTTGAAGAAAAAATAAAACTGGAATTCAAACTGGAAGGTGACGCAGCTCAGTTTGCAGAGACCATGCCTAAAGAGCAGGTAAACACTAAGGTGTTAATGTTTAATACCGACTATGCAATGTATATGGAGGATGATAGCAAAAAGAATGAGGATGTTGTGCCCCAGGCAACGGGACACATGACTGTAAGAATGATTGTAAGCGGAGGAAAGGATAAAACCTTCACCGAGCTTAAGACTATGAAGAAAACTGAGCAGAAAGAGTTCATGACAAGGTTGTTTCTTGTGGAAAGCGATTTCGGAAAGCAGGACTGGAAATTTACAGGAAACAGTCGGAATGTAATGGGTTATAATTGTCAGGAAGCCAGCAGGGAGGATAACGGCAAAAAGATAGCCGCATGGTTTTCTACGATGATACCTGTATCTGCAGGTCCTGCCGGATATGGTGGGCTGCCCGGCATGATACTTATGTTGGATATTGATAATGGTAAGCGTGTCATTACAGCCCATACAATTGATACTGATTTTAATGACCTGGCGAAAATGGTAAAACCCGACGAAGGGAAAAAA
>JANNKF010000136.1:0-5016 GCA_031396165.1 Bacteroidales bacterium
CCAGGAGTTTACCGAAGAAGGCATTGTCCAGATGCTTCAGATGTCTGGCCTCAGGCGGGTCGATATAGCTGAAGATGATGGGTAACAAAGTGATGCAGAGTAAATATTCCAGCATGATATTGAGCGATGTAATTACACCGAATTCCCTCAGCATCTGGTTGGATACCAATATGAAGGCCGCAAACCCGGTAGCAGTGGCTGCATTAGTCATGAGCGAAGCGAATCCGATACGTTGAACAACACGCGAAAGTGCCTTAACTTTATTTCCATGACTGCGGAATTCCCAGTGGTATTTATTCAGGATATAAATACAGTTTTCGATAGCGATTATGACAATTAATGAAGGAATAACGCCGGTGAGTAAGGTTATTTTGTAATTGAACAGTGCTGTGGTGCCCAATACCCAAATTATGCTGATGGCAACCACGATCAGCGAACTTAGCACAACCTTCATCGATCTGAAAAACAGAAACAGAATAAAGGCGGATACGACTATTGAAAGGATGATGAAAATATACAACTCTTTCTTAACTTTCTGCGTTACAACGGTGCGGATATATGGCAATCCGGAGTAATGCAGGGTGAGCCCTTGCTTTATTCTGTATTGTTCAGCAGTTGTCCGGATTTCATTTACCAGGGCAATGCGGCTCTTGTCATTCAGTTTTTTGCGGTCGAGCGTAATTGCCATCAGGCAAGCTTTGGTTTTGCTGTTATAGACGAATCCTTCGTAAAATTTGAGTGATTGCAGAATGATGCGGATACTGTCAACTTCGGCCTGAGAGGTGGGCCTTTTCTTTACGACCTGATCGAACCCGAAGTGTCTGAGGCTGTCATTCTTTACAAGGTTTAAAGTGCGTGACAGGCTCACAACGGCTTCAATGCCATCAATCTTCCGGATATCATTGCCCAGGTCATACCAGGCATTGAATTCTTCAATATTGAAAATATTTGGATTTATAGCACTGATGACCAAAACGTTACCATCTTCTCCAAAGCGGGTCTTAAAACCTGCGTACTGAAGGCTGAGCGAATCATCTGCAGGCAGCATTTTTGCCATCTCATAGGATAGCTGAACCCTGGTGGCCATAAATGCCATGCAAACCGTTATTATTCCGATGACTATAAGTATTCCGAGGCGGTTGCGCAGAATGAGCCTAACCAATAAATTCCACATTCGGGTTTCAAAGTAAGTTTAAAGAAAAATTCGTGACAAGTTTACAAGTTAATTTAGACCTTCTTAAATAGCTCTTTTACTAATCTTCTAGCAATTTGATTAGGTAGTTACATAAGATGGAACAAAGGATTTTTCCCGTTTGCCGAAAGTAATCAAAAAATCAGCACGAACAAGGATTCCCGTGGAAAATAAGGACATTAATCCGTGTTCAGTCTACGACCAATGATCGTGAAAAGAGAAGAAATAATTATTTATTCTTTCTGAATAATCTCCATAAGCCTCCGGCAAGTCCTGAAAGATATGAAGGAACTTTGGCTCTGAACTGTTCCCGGACTAAATCTAAAACATATCCGGAAAATGATGCGAAGGAGAATTTACGTTTGATTTGCCTGAAGTTGAGATTCAAGGCATATTCATGAATGCCTATTTCGAGCAACAGCTTTTGTTTTTCGCGCCTGATATCTTCCAGGTTCCGGAGTTTATTCTTCATCACGATCGTCATCCTTAAAAACAATTTCGTGCAGATTCCTGATTACACGGTTAATAACCACTGTTTTGCGTTTTATCCACAAAATTATCGCCAGAAAGAAAAAAAACAGAGCCATGATTAGGTATCCCATAGCCTGGCTCTGAAGGATTTCTCCGACATACTTAGCAGCAGATAAGGACAGAAAAAGCAAACACAAGGCACCAGCCATAATCACCAGCGTAGTGGAAATTATCAGAGAAACAACCTGGGAAAGCCGTTCCAGAAAAGATAGCTTTAAAAGTTTCAGAGAAGCTCTTATATATTTTCTGGAAGAATCTATCACCTCCGAGACATTATCGGCAATCCGGGTGTTTTCCATAAATTTCTATATTATTTGTGCCTTAACCGTTTGTTCTTGAATCCGCTGCTTCTTCCTGATATTCATTGGATCCATTGTAATTCGACTTTTTATTCTTTATTTTGTCGACTTTTTCTGTGACAAAATCTTTTACCTGATCAAATTTTCCGGAAACGGTTTCCTTGATATTTCCTCCGGTTTCTTTTGCTTTGTCGGTAATCTTTTTGCGGGTTACCGATCCTTTGTCAGGGGCAAATAATAAACCAGCAACAGCTCCTGCTGCTGCGCCGATGATTAACCCTCCAAGCATTTTTCCTGTTGATTCTTTCATGGTTTTAATTTTTAAGGTGGTTGAATAGAAAGTGTATTGGGGTAAATAATTGCCTTTATATAACATTTTGTGACCCCAAAAGTTTACCAGTTGAGAATCTTTTTAAAATCATATACATCAGGATCAGGAAGGTATTTGGAGGCATCGGCATAATCCGGTTCCGTCAGGTATTGCAATCCGTCTTCATAGACCATTCTCGCTTTCTGTCCTTCCATATTCACAAGACGGGTTTTTACTTTTCCGAATTCATCCTCAACATCTTTAAGGTATAAGGGGGCGATGTCGCCGCGGTGATCAGACGTAACCATGCATCCTGTAACGCCCTGATCAAAGAGGCGTTTTACGCCTAGTCCCAGCAGACTGCAATACATCAGGTCAAATGCCGTAGGGCGTATGCAGCGGAGTTCGTAACCCAGTTCAACAGGACGGCTCTTGATATTGATATTAAGCTGTTTGAGTCTTATCTGCAGAAGCATATTAAAAATATGGGCCTTGCTTACGTTGCCGAGTTCGGGATGTCCATGATCATCATATGTAAATTGTATCCCTGACGATTCTACTTCGGAGTCCGACATAAAATGGAATACACCTTCACTCACTATGGCAACGCCATAACCTACATTGTTGATCTTTCGCTTGATCATGGAGGAAATAATCAGTCGTGTGATCTTATCGAAAGTGATTTCTGTTTTGTTGAACATTTCCGGGATTATGATCATGGGGAAATGACATGCCGCACCGATGCCAAAAGCAAGGTGTCCTGCTTCGCGGCCCATTGCTGCTACCACAAACCAGTTTCCGCTCGTTCGGGCATCCTCGTATACCGTGGATCCGATCCGCACGCCTTCCTGTTTGGCCGACTGATAGCCGAAAGTCGGGTTTCCTTCAGGAAGCGGGAGATCGTTGTCGATGGTTTTGGGTACATGGATATTCTGGATCGAAACGTTTCTGTCGGCAAGAAATTTTGATAAACGGTTAGCCGTTGAAGCCGTATCGTCACCACCAATTGTGACAAGTAGTTTAATTTTATTTTTTATAAAAAAGTCGGTCCTGAATTCCAGATCAGATGGCTTATGCCGGCTCATTCTAAGTATGGATCCCCCTCTGTGAAAAATATTGTCGGCCAATTCAAAGTCTATCTCGATCAGGGAGGGATTATCTGCAAAGAGGTTTTTATAACCTTCATGCAAGCCGATCACACGATAACCATCACGCAGAAAAACTTTGGCCAGTGAACTTATCACGGAATTGATGCCAGGAGCCGGGCCTCCGCCACAAAGGATAAGAATGGAATCTTTCATCATGTATATTGGATTTATTGGTTTTTCACCGGCCGTACCACCAGTTGAGCCGTAAGACGTGTCCGCATGTCGAGAAGCACGGTTTTCTCGTCCTCAAGCACACGGTCGATAGTTGTCTGATCGTAATGTCGGATGGTAATTAATTCGAGCCCGGCATTATAACGAATCTTGAATTTTTGGCCGAGTTCATCGAAGAGCTGTTCGAGATAACGTTCATTATTATCCATGCAAACGGAAAAACTTAGCGCAGAATTCTGCATCAGGTGTATGTGAATATTATGTCGCGCAAATATACCCAGAATTTCACTCAGGTTATTTTCATCGAGAAAGGAAAAATCACGCGGTGAAAAGGAAATAAGTGTCTGGTTTACCTTAAAGATAAATGAAGGGATCAGGTTGTCAGCTGAGACATCATGTCCAATGAAGGAGCCTTCACCTTCGGGATTTACAAAAGACTTTACCCTCAATGGGATATCCTTGTTCTGGAGTGGCTTGATGGTTTTGGGATGAATAATTGTTGCTCCGTAATAGGATAATTCCATTGCTTCACGATATGAAATGACGGCAAGTTTTTCGGTCCTGCTGAAATATTTAGGATCGGCATTCAGCAAGCCGGGAACATCCTTCCAGATAATCATCTCTGCTGCATCCAGCGCATATGCAAATATCGCAGCACTATAGTCGGAGCCTTCACGCCCCAGTGTTGTGGAAAGTCCTTCGGGGCTTCTGCCAATAAATCCCTGTGTCAGCACGATTTGTTGTCGGGGTAAGGCAAATATGGGTACAAGAATTTTTTTAATCAGAATTTGTGTTTCTGCCCAGTCTACTTTTCCTTCCCGATAAGTATCATCCGTGCGGATCATATTGCGGGCATCGCACAGAATATTGTTCAAGCCTTCACCCTGCAGAAAATGATGTACAATGGCTGTGCAGAATAATTCACCAAAACTCACGACCTGGTCGTATGCATAATCGAAATTACCGGTTTTTTCCTGATCAAGAATTGCATGCAATTGCGCGATCAAAGTTTTTATGTCTGAAAAAATTTGGTGATTGAGATCCGGGAAAAGCGCGAAAGCTATTTTTTCATGATAGCTGATCACGGCCTCAAGGTATTCAGAAAGATCAGGAGTTTCATTATACCAGGCTGTGACTGCACCTTCCAGTGCATTGGTTGTTTTGCCCATCGCAGAAACAACCACAACAAGATTATCCTGGTTGTAATTTCTAAGAATTCTGGCCACATTCCTTACCGCATCAGCATCTTTTACTGAAGCGCCTCCGAATTTCAAAACTTTCATGCTGATTAGATTAGTGCTGAGTGCTGAGTGCTGAGTGCTGAGTGCTGAGAAAAAGTGCCTAAAGTGCCTAGAGTGCCTAAAG
>JANNKF010000140.1:0-9246 GCA_031396165.1 Bacteroidales bacterium
CCTGGCTAAAAAGATATTGCCTGACCTTATTATTACCGATATTAGGATGCCAATTCTTGATGGGTTTGACTTATTAGAGAAATTAAAAAGTGATAACGCTCTGAAACATATTCCGGTGATCGCCTATTCTGCTTCTGTAATGAAGGCTCAGAAAGATCGTATTGTTAAGAGTGAATTTGCCGGTCTGCTTATAAAACCGGTTCAGGTAACGGAATTATACCTTGAGCTTATGAATAATCTGCCTTATAAGTCAACAAAAGCTTCCGGGCTGGAACAAGTAGTAACGGAAACAGACTTCACTGAAGAAATTACTGATCTTCAGGGGTTAATTCGTTCCCTCGAATCAGGTTTCAGCGAAACTTTAAAAACATTTGAAACCAGACAACCTATAGGTGAAATCAAGGCTTTCGGAACTCAATTGGTAAAGCTTGGCAAAGCCCATAATGCTGTAATGATTATCGAGTATGGTAAAGATTTATTAAATGCAGCCGGTAGTTTCAACATTGAGGCAATACTGTTTCTGATAAGGAAATACAATGTTAATGTTGAATTAATAAAACGTAAAAAAAGTTTACAGGTTTAAAAATATGGAAAAAGTGAATACACGCGGACCCGTCATTCTGATTGTCGATGACAATCCTCAAAACCTTCAGGTATTGGGGAACCTGTTGCTTGAGGAAAAATATGAAATCGAGTTTGCAATAAATGGAGAAGCAACATTGGATTGGCTGAAAAACAGACAATTCGATCTGATCCTGCTCGACATTAATATGCCCGGCATGAATGGATTTGAGGTTTGTAATATTATCCGCTCAGATAAGAAAATGTGTGATGTACCTGTTATATTCCTTTCAGCTGAGGCTGAAAGGGAGAGTATTCTGAAAGGGTTTGAGGTTGGCGCACAGGATTTTGTTATCAAACCATTTGACAGCAGAGAGCTTCTGGCCAGAGTAAAAACTCAGCTCGATCTTAAATCGAAAACTGAAAAGCTGGAAAAAGTAAATGAATGGCTGGGCAAAAAGATTGATACCTGGATAAGGGTGAGTCTTAAAAAGTCTTCTAATGTCGATTCAGACGATCTGGTTGCTAAACTGGAAGAGTTCGATAATAATCAGAATTTCATAGTGAAAGATATTTGCCTTGAGTTGAATACTTCAATAATGGAGATTGAAAAAATAATTGCCGGGAGTAACGACTCAATTTTGAAAGGTAAAGTTGAAGAGATATTAAAAGGGATAGAAAACTCGGTTGGAAAACTCGAGAAGTTATAGGAGTCGGAAGACGGAAGACGGGAGTCGGAAGAAGGAAAAATTATAGAAGACGGAAGACGGAAGTCGGAAGTCAGAAGTCGGAAGAAGCAAAATTTCAACAATGAAACTTACTGAACGATGATAAAATTTAAATTTGAAAAACTCATTATCTGGCAAAAAGCTATGGAATATGGAGAAAGTGTAAATCGATTAGCTTACAAATTCCCAAAAGAAGAAATTTATAACCTTTCGTCACAAATCAGGAGAGCTGTCGATTCTATCGCATTAAACATTTCTGAGGGAGCAATCGGACAATCAAATCCTGAATTTAAGAAATTTATAGGTTACGCTATTCGCTCTCTGGCTGAGGTAGTTACTTGTTTACATAAAGCTTCCAGAAGAAACTATATTTCTGAAGAAGAATTTACAGAACATTACGAATATGCATTCAATTTAATGAATATGATGGTAGCATTTAATAAGAAAATTAAATGAGTCGGTCTTCGGTCTACGGTCTTCGGTCGGGAGTCTTCAGTCTTCCGTCTTCGGTCTTCCGTCTTCCGTCTTCTCAACAAATATAGATATCAAACATACGGCAAATGACAACTGAACTACCAATACTGATCGTCGATGATAACCCGAAAAATCTTCAGGTACTCGGGAATTATTTACAGATCGAAAGTTTTATGGTTGAATTTGCCCTGAACGGGGAAACAGCTCTCGATTGGACCAGGAAGGTTGAATTTGACCTGATACTTCTAGATATAATGATGCCGGGGATGGATGGTTTTGAGGTTTGTAAAATTATCAAAAGCAACCCGCTAAACCATAAAACACCAATTATATTTCTGACAGCCAAAATCGACACAGAAAGCATTGTAAATGCATTTGATCTGGGAGCTGTAGACTATGTGACAAAACCCTTTAATCAGAAAGAGTTGATTGCCAGGGTAAAGACACAGATAGAAATTAAAAGAGGAAGAGATGAAATAGCGAAAAACCTCGAAGTTATTGAACACAAAAATAACCTTATCAGATGTAGTATTCAGTATGCTAATACAATACAAACTGCGGTTTTGAAAGCATCCATGAACGGATCAGATTATTTCTCTGAACAGTTTTGTCTTCACCTGCCAAAGGATATTGTCAGCGGTGACTTTTATTGGTTTCAGAAAATTGATGATAAATTGCTGGCAGGTGTTTTCGATTGCACTGGTCATGGGATTCCCGGTGCCTTTATGAGCATGCTTGGAGTTACTCTGTTAAATGAAACAGTTATGAGAGAAAAAATTACTGAACCTCATTTGATTCTTAACCGGTTAAGGGAAAAGATTATTGAAGCGCTGGGTCAAAAGGGTAGCTGTGAGGAGGTGAGAGATGGTATGGATGGTTCAATAATAAGTTATGACCTCAAAACCAAAAATCTTGTTTATTCAGGAGCATTTAATCCGATGTATCTCATCCGCGACAATAAAATCATGGATTTCCTGGGAGACAGAATGACATTATCTTACCATGATAATATTCATGATTTTTCACATCAGGAAATTGAAACCAAACAAAATGATCTTGTTTATCTTTTTACTGATGGATTTGTAGATCAGTTTGGCGGACAAGATGATAAGAAATTCCGGAGGGCACAATTCAGGGAGGTACTCTTGAAGAATCATAATAATCCATTGCAGGTTCAGAAAGAAATACTTCTTGATACATATCATGCATGGAAGGCTAATGGAGATCAGGTAGATGACATTACTGTTGTAGGATTGAAACTATAAACCGCAGGACTTCCGTCTTCCGACCTCAGGATGCTGAGCTTGCCGAAGCACGGTCTTTTTTCAACATTTTATACAGCAGATAAAAGCAGATAATAAACGATATGAAAAAGGAAAATAATTCCACAGGGAATAAACCAGAAATACTTATTGCTGAGGATAGTACCACCCAGTCGATGCAGTTGAAGCATTTTCTTGAAATTCACAATTATACAGTTACGGTGGCACAAAACGGTAAACAGGCTCTGAAACTGCTTACTAAGAATCATCCATCTCTTGTTATCTCTGATATCATTATGCCGGAGATGGATGGATATGAACTCTGCAAAAAAATTAAGTCAGATAAAAATACTGGCGATATACCCGTGATATTACTGACAGTGTTAACTGACCCGGATGAAATCATTGAAGGACTTTCCTGTGGAGCAGATAGTTTTATTACCAAACCTTACAATGAAGATTATCTGTTATCACATATCGAAAGGATCATTTCCAGAGAAAATGAAGTGTTCAACGAAAAAGTTCCCTTTAGCGCGCAAATCCTTTTCAATGGTAAAAAACGGCTTGTCCAGGCAGAACAGCAAAATGTCATTAACTTAATGCTAAGTATTTACGAAGGAGCCATTCATCAAAACGAAAAACTTCTTCAAACCCAGGAAGAATTAAGATTACTGAACGAACGGCTGGAATCGCTTGTGGAGGAACGAACCTCGGATCTGTCGGAAGAAATTAAATTAAGTAATGAGATGTCAGCCAGACTTAAGGAAAGTGAAGAAAAATGGAGGAAGCTTGTTACAACAATTCCGGATTATATCGGACTTTATGATTGTGATGGAGGTTATCTCTTCATGAATCATAATACTAACGGTTTCTCAAAACAGGAAGTTATAGGAAAGAGTCTGTTCGACTTTATTTCAGATGAGTCAAAGGAAATTTTCCGGCAGAATTTTGAAAAGTGTATTACAACAGGAGTAAATCAGAACTTTGAATACTCTGCGTATGGTGACGATAAAATATCTGCAACCTATGAAACCTGTCTTGTACCAATATTGCAGAACGGGAAAGTAAATAATGTAATGTCAATTGCAAGGGACATTACACAACTCAAACTAACGACGGAAACAATAAAGATTCTGGCAAGATTCCCATCCGAAAATCCAGATCCTGTATTGCGTGTTGACTTGAATGGTATGCTCCTCTATGCCAATGAATCCAGCTTTAAAAATCTGACATGGAAATTGCAAATAGGGGAGAAAATTCCATCAGTTTTGCATAAGTTGATAACAGTTACCATGAATGGCGGAATTAGAAAAACCATTGATACTGAACATGATCGGCGTATTATTTCATTTAATATTGTCCCTTTTTTAGAAGCCGGATATGCCAATCTTTATGGTCGTGATACCACCGATTCCAGGCTGGCGGAAGAAAAACTGAGAAGTTCGGAAGAGAGGTTGAAGATATTATTTGATTGCGCGCCGGATGCCTATTATATGTATGATCTTAAAGGCAATTTTATCGACGGGAATATTGCTGCTGAAAAATTGATGGGACAGGATAGAACCGAATTAATTGGAAAGAATTTTCTGAAATTAAATCTCATGTCTGTTTCTCAACTCCTAAGAGTAGCACAACTATTAATAAAAAATTCATTAGGGCAATCTACTGGTCCCGATGAATTAGAATTAAACCGAAAAGACGGATCAAAAGTTACAGTTGAAATATTAACTCACCCGGTTAAAATACAAGGTCAAACTCTGGTATTGGGTATTGCAAGAGACATTTCTGTCCGCAAGCTGGCTGAAGAGAGTAGCTCTCAGACACGAAGGTTGTTACGGACACTTATTGATAACCTGCCCGATATGATCTATGTTAAGAATATTGACGGCAGGAAAGTCATCGCAAATAAAGCAGATGTCAATAATATCGGGTTCAGTGAAGAAGCTGAAGTTCTTGGGAAAACAGATCTTGAACTTTTCCGGGGCAAGACAGGAGAGCGTGGTTATGCTGATGATAAAATTGTAATAAACTCAGGGAAACCAATAGTTAACAGGGAAGAAGATTTTGTCAATAGTAAGGGAGAAAGGATTTGGTTACTTACAACAAAGATACCTCTAAAGAACGAAGATGGGAAAATTACCGGGCTGGTTGGTATGGGGCGCGATATAACAAAAAGTAAAAAGAATGAATTGGAATTGATAAGAGCAATGGAGAAGGCTGAAGAAAGTAACCGGTTGAAATCCGCATTTCTGACTAATATGAGCCATGAGATCCGTACTCCCATGAATGGCATCCTTGGCTTTACTGAACTGTTAAAAGAACCAACCTTAACAAATGCTGAGCTCCAGGAATATATTCAAACTATCCAGATCAGCGGTGCGCGGATGCTCAATACAATAAATAATATTGTTGATGTTTCTAAAATTGAATCGGGTCTGATGGAAGTTAATATTAAGGAAACGAATCTTAACGAGAAAGTTGAATTTACATATAAGTTCTTTAAACCGGAGGCTGATAAAAAAGGGTTGAGGTTAATATTTAAAACCGGTTTGCCTGCAATAAAAGACAATATTAAAACTGATAATGAAAAGGTTTATGGCATACTTACCAACCTAATTAAAAATGCCATTAAATTTACATTTGAAGGTTCAATTGAATTCGGGTATGAGAAAAAGGGAGATTTTCTTGAGTTTTATGTAAAAGATACAGGAGTTGGTATTCCCGGAAATCAAAAGGAACTGATTTTTGAAAGATTCAGACAGGGAAGTGAATCACACAACCGGAAATATGAAGGCAGTGGCCTGGGTTTATCAATTGCGAAATCCTATGTAACAATGCTGGGTGGCGATATACGGGTGGAAAGCGAGGAGGGTAAGGGCTCAATATTTTATTTTAGCATTCCTTACATTCCTGTATCAGATCAAATGAGCGCAATCGAAGATCTGGCGTTTATTGAAAATAAAGAAGTTCTGATAAAAAAACTAAAAATATTGATTGTTGAAGACGATGAAATATCTTATGCACTTCTTTCAAGAGTAGTTCAAAAAATCAGTAAGGAAGTTTTACATGCCATGACCGGCATCGAGGCCATAGAGGCTTGCCGTAAGAATGCTGACTTTGATTTGATATTAATGGACATCAGAATGCCTCAAATGAACGGATTGGAAGCCACACAGCTAATCCGTCAGTTTAACAAGAATGTTATCATTATTGCCCAATCAGCTTATGGATTTTCGGATGACTTTGAATTGGCATCAAATGCAGGATGTAACGACTATATTACAAAACCTATTAACAAGACTTTATTGTTTGAGATAATCAAAAAACACATTAAGAACTAAACATGATTGTCGTTAAACTTTAAATCTTATAAAACATGAAATTCGCTGATTATAAATTTCAGGAGCTGATCGCTAATTATCCATTTAAAGATTCATGGAAAGCGGTGGTTATGCTTCTCTCATCTCTTGTTTTAACATATATAGCAGTACATCAGACACAGCTTCATGCAATAAATTTTGCGAAGGCGAACTTTGAATCCAGTATTAACGATATAAAACTTAAATTGGATGCCCGGCTCAAAGCCAATGCTCTGCTTTTACGAAGCAGTGCTGCACTTTTTGCTGCATCCGATACGATTACACAGGAAGGATGGAGGAAATTCATAGATAGAGAAAAACTCAATATTAACTTACCCGGGACACAAGGTGTTGGTTATTCTTCAATTATACCAAAAAATCAATTGAAGCAACATATTCAATCAATAAGAAAAAGAGGGTTCCCGGATTATAATGTAAAACCGGTTGGCGACAGAGAAATTTATACGTCTATCATTTATCTTGAGCCGTTTTCAGATAGAAATCTTCGTGCGTTCGGTTACGATATGTTTTCTGAACCAATTCGTAGAAAAGCAATGGAAGTGTCGAGGGACTCAGATTATGCTTTTATTTCAGATAAAGTAATTTTGGTACAGGAAACAAATGAAGATGTACAGGCTGGTATTCTAATGTATGTTCCTGTTTATAGAAATGGAATGCAGACTAACATTGTTGAAGAACGCCGGGCCGCTATAACTGGCTGGGTTTATAGTCCGTACCGAATGAATGATTTAATGAATGAGATTTTAGGGAACCGGGATTTACTTACTGAGAACCGAATTCGTCTGGAAGTTTTTGATGATGATGATATTTCAGATGAAGGGCTGCTGTATGATAGCCAGGGAAAAAATAATGTGACAAATATAAATAAATCAAATTTATATCTTAAACTCCCATTTGTATTTAATGGCAATAAATGGACTCTGCAATTTTCAGGGAATAATGAAAATCTGACTATATTTCATGGTGAAATATTTTTTGTGCTAATTTGCGGCACTTCTATGAGTTTAATGTTGTTTGCGTTGTCCCTGACATTAATCAATTCAACCTTTCGCACAAGGCAAATCATTCAGTTAAATAAGCAGTTAGACAGACTTAATAGTGACAAGGACCGTTTTATATCAATTCTTGGTCACGATTTAAAAGGTCCGTTTAATAACATTCTTGGTTTTTCAGAACTATTGAGTGAAGATATTCATAACCTCAACACAAATGAAATTGAAGATATCGCTAAGAATATTAATAAAGCAGCAAAGCGCACATATAAATTACTGGAAGACATTTTGATTTGGGCCAGAATACAAAAAGGAAATGTTCTGTTCAAACCTCAGACATTAAGTTTTTCTGATATTTGCATGAATGTTGTGGATATCCTTACTCAAATTGCCAATGCAAAAAATATCACAATTAGTTGTTATACAGCAGATAAATTAGACGTTTGGGCGGATAAGGAAATGTTAAAAACAATATTACGTAACCTTGTTTCTAATTCAATTAAGTTTTCAAATAGCGGTGATGTAATTAGTCTGGTTGCTGTGCAAGCAGATTCAACCATAACAATTTCGGTTTCGGATAATGGTATAGGAATACCCTGTGAAAGTTTGGCGAAACTCTTTGATATATCTCAGGTTCTTACAACAAAAGGTACGGCAGGTGAAACGGGCACAGGCTTAGGCTTATTGCTTTGCAAGGAATTTGTTGAAAAGCATGGAGGCAGAATCTGGGCTGAAAGCGTAGCTGGGAAGGGGAGTGTATTCAGCTTTTCTTTGCCTTTTTCCGGTAAACAGGCAACCTGAGTTCAATTTTGTCTGGATATATTACTTCCGCTTTAAATCAAAAAAAATTAGATGTATCAACCCGGACAACAGATCATCCAGGTAAGAAAAATCAAAAGAGTATCGCAAGAATTAATTCTGACCGGATAATCAACAAACCTGAATTGAATATTGTTATATAACTGATATTATAAAAAGGAGGAGATACTATGAGTGAAATTAAAACAAAACCCGTCGATCTTGATGTTGATAAATTTCTGATGAGTGTTGAGCCTGAAAAGAAACGGGCGGATGGTATTGTTTTGAAAAAACTCTTTGATAGCGTTTTAAAAGAAAAACCTGTATTATGGAACAACAATATGATAGGTTACGGATCATATCATTATAAATCAGAGAAGAGCAAGCAGGAAGGAGACTGGCCGTTAACGGGATTTTCACCACGTAAACAAAATTTAGCGATATACATTATGTCGCATGTGGAAAATTATAAAGACCTTCTCAGTAAACTCGGTAAATTTAAAGCAAGTTCCGGTTCATGCATTTATGTCAATAAAATTGAGGATATCAACCTTGATGTATTGAAAGAGTTAATTACGGTTTCAGTTGCTGATATGAAAAAAGCAAACAAGATTAATTAAAGGGAATGCCTTAAAACAAGTAGAGTCCCTTCCTGGCCTCGTCTTCGGCACTCGTGTCATCGTCTAATGCATTCGTGTCATCGTTAAATGCACTCGTGCTATCGGGAGAGCTTCAAAGCTTAAATTACCCTTCGGGTTTCTTTATTTTCCCTTCAACTCCTTGCGAAAGCAAGCTTTCTCCGGCGTTGCGGGAAAATAAAAAATCCCGCATTCGCGGGATTAATTTAAGCTTTAGCGGAGAAAGAGGGATTCGAACCCCCGGAACCGTGGTAACAGTTCAACGGTTTTCAAGACCGCCGCATTCGACCGCTCTGCCATTTCTCCTTATTGGTCATTTTTTTATCCTAAACTCAAGACCACCGCTTTCGCCGCGGCGTCTATCCCGCTCCGCGGGACCATTTCTCCTTATTGGTCATTTTTTTATCCTAAAC
>JANNKF010000269.1:0-8106 GCA_031396165.1 Bacteroidales bacterium
ATTTTTCCCTAAACGCATCAATGTTAATTAATTAACACAATGACCTAAATTCTTCATGCAAGTTATCAAAAATAAAAGAAACAACTATTGTAACGGTAATAAATTTGAATAATTGTAAAATTTATATTTTTATAGTGAATTTTGTATGTTAACCGGATCTTGTACGGGATGAAAATATAGCTTTAATATCCGGGTTGCTTTTGTCAGGTAAAATCTTTACAGGTTAAACATAACTGGTATTCTGCATTTTGATGGAACTTTGCAGATAAATCGGTTTGTATCGGGTAGCATAATTGATTAATCTATTAACGATTAATCCAAATATTTGTATATTGTGCAATAAAATTTAAATGAATATGTACAACCTTAAAAACGCGGAAATTAAAAAAATATTTTTCACTGTAATTATTGCTGCAATGACCATTTCAGGATTTTCTCAGGAGCCTCCGGCATATGATAAGTTGAGCACATCGGCAGGAATAGCTGAAATGCACTTTATAGGACATGGTTCGCTAATGTTTAAGATCAACGGATTTATCATATATTTAGATCCGGTGAGTAGTTCCGGAAATTATGACTTTTTCCCTAAAGCAGATCTTATACTGGTAACTCATGAACATGGTGACCATCTCGATGCTGGTCTGATTGACAGCTTAAAGAAGCCCGGGACACTTGTGTTTTGCAATGGAAATTCAGCCTCAAAAATTCCTTGGGCGATGGTAATGAAAGCGGGGGACCGTCAGGAAATTAATAGTATTGTAATTGAGGCAATCCATGCATATAACATTGTTAATGAGCGTGCTCCTGGTCAACCTTTTCATCCCAGAGGAGCAGGTCTGGGCTATGTTCTGACAATCGGAGGGAAAAAAATCTATATTGCCGGCGATACCGAAAATATCCCTGAAATGAAAGCTCTTAAAAACATAGAGGTCGCTTTCCTTCCAATGAATCTTCCATACACCATGACCCCGGAAATGGTTGCGGATGGTGCCCGGGGGTTCAACCCAAAAATACTTTATCCATATCATTTTGGTGAAACCGATACAAATGCAATTGTGAAATTGCTAACAGGCTCTGGTATTGAAGTAAGAATAAGGAATTTAAAATAAGATCTATTATGAAGAGTTTTAACAGAAGAGGATTCATACGCACAGGTATTACCGGCGCAGCCGGAATAGTGGCACTCACACCATCAATTGTCTCAGCAGCTTCAGCCGCGCAACCTCAGGATATTTTATACAGAACGCTTGGACGTACGGGAATGAAAGTACCTGTGATAAGTTTTGGCGTTATGCGGGCCGACAATTCCAACCTCTGTAAAGCCGCATATGAAAAAGGGATCAAACTCTTTGACACGGCTAATGGATACCAGAATGGTAATAATGAGACCATGCTGGGAAATCTTCTGAAGGATTATCCCCGGGATTCATTTTTTCTTGCCACCAAGGTAAAACCAATTGGTACTGACAAGGAAGGTAAACCTTCATCGCAGACAACTGCTGATGACTTTCTTACCAAATTCGAAGCCAGCATGTCGAGGTTGAAACTAGACTATGTTGATATACTCTATGTTCATGATATAAGAAATCCTGAAATGCTTGAGTATAAGCCAATTATAAATGCAGTAAAAAAACTGAAGAAGGATGGAAGAGTTAAATTCATAGGTTTTTCAACCCATGCCAATGAACCATTGGTAATTGATGCTGCAGCAGACCTTGACACATTTGATGTTATCCTTACCTCTTATAACTTCAAGCAAACTTATATCAACGAACTAAGTCTCGCAGTTAAAAAGGCTAATAAAGCAGGCATTGGAATTGTGGCTATGAAGACAATGGCGGGTGGTGGATTTCTGGATAAGGAAAAAACAAGACCAATAAACTCTTCTGCAGCATTGAAATGGGTACTCTCTAATCCTGATATCACCACAACAATCCCGGGTATGACAGATTTTGATCAGCTTGATCTCAATATTAAGTTGTTGACTGACATCACAATTACAGATGCTGAAAAGAAAGACCTGGTTATTGCTCAGTCTGAAACAGGTTTGTATTGCACAGGCTGTACCAAATGTCTGAAATCATGTCCGAAAAACCTTCCGGTTAATGACCTGATGAGAGCTTATATGTATGCGTATGGTTATTCCAGTCCGGGAATGGCATATTCTCTTCTTGGAGAACTCGGCACAAACGACAATCCCTGTAAAGGTTGCACTAGCTGCAGGGTTGAATGCACTAAGAATTTTAATATCAGGGAGAAAATTGCTGATATTTCCAGACTTGTAAATGTTCCGGCTGAATTTCTGGTATAATATAGAATGTAAAAAATGAGAAAAATTATTTTATTGGGACTGGTACAGGTTCTGTTTTTGGGAATAGCCGGTTCACAGGATTTATCCATGCCTGATCTTAAGGGTTACAGGAAGAGTATGAATTATCCTGTATACCTGCCAGAGAACTTATGGGATTTTATCAATGGTGCTGCTGATAATTATCTGGCATATGGGTTTGTCGATCTGCATGTCGCAGAATATAAGAAGGGAAAAAATGTAATTAAGTTGGAAATATACCGACACAGCAACAATACGATGGCTTTTGGGATCTATTCTACTGAACGCTCACCTTCATTTAACTTTAAGAATCTCGGTGCTCAGGGTTATATGGCAGACGGTGCGATCAATTTTTTTAAGGGTAGTTACTATGTGAAGATCAGGATTTATTCCAAAAATGAAAAAACCTTACAAGCTGCTGAATCATTGGCTATTAGGACTTCGGATATGCTTGCCGGTGAATCAAAAATGCCGACAGTTCTTTCCCGGTTTCCGGATAAAGGGAAAAAGTTAAATGAAGAGACCTACGTTAATGAAAGTGTTCTCGGACATAAGTTCCTTAATAAAGCTTATAAGGCAATTTATGAAATTGGAAGTGATATTTTCTCAATATTTATCCTTGATAACAATTCCTCTGAAGAAGCAATTAAGTTAGTTGAAGCTTACCTTAAATCAGCCGGACTAGATGAAGTAGGAGCAGGTAGCGGAAAATATATGTTCACAGATGGATATAATGGTACAATCTTCCTTGCCTGGAAGGAGAATCAGATAATAATAATTTCCGGTCTTTCGAAAGATCAGAGCGAAATAGCCGACAGATATTCAACAGAAATATTAAATTAGCTTTTCAGACAGGAGTTTTTCAAGCTCTTTAAACTCCTTTGGGGTATAACCTATACTCTGGTAGATGATTTTACCATCTTTCCCGATTATCACATTTCGTGGAATGGTCTGGCCTGCATAGAGTTTAAAGACGCCTCTTTTTACATCGGGCGCAAATGGCATGGTGAACCCTTTTCCCCTTACAAAGTCCTTTACCTCCTGTTCACTATGCTCCCGACCAAGAATTACCAGGACAAAATCCGGATTATTCTTATACTTATCCCAGACATTTTTTTGAAGCACAGGCAGCTCCTTCAGACATGGGGGGCACCATGTTGCGAAGAAATTTATCATTACAATTTTCCCTTGTAACTTACTTAGATCAATGGTTTTTCCGTCGATTGTTTTGCATATAAAAAGTGGAGCAGAATCTCCTATTTTTGTATAAGTAGATGTATCAGCCTGTCCGGAAATGATGATGGGTACAGATAATAGAATCGCAAGGAAAAGAAATGACTTCTTCATAAAATAAATTAGATGGGATATTAATTAAATATTGTTAATATGGGTAAAGGTGACAATCAGAACAATTAGCATCCATCCATGCTGTGCCGATATCAACAGGATGTTTGAATTCAAGATTCTCCCTGATACTTGTATATTCCATCATTCCCGGACTTCCCTGTCCAACTATAGTATGGCATAGTTTACAGTCTTTTGAAATAATACGACCGTTCTCTGCTTTGAAGGTATTGTTATGACACCTGAAACAACCATTGGTTTCAAGGTGTCCGATATGTTCAGGATAATGATCATAAGAAACCTTCATTTCAGGGAAAGTATTTTTGGAATAAGCTTCCTTAACAGCATCAATTGATTCCCTTATGAACTTCACGTTACGACCATAATATTCGGGATACTCTTGTTTGTAGAAGTCAACTATCCCATTTTCAATCATCAGCATGGCTGAATCTTTGGTATTGAAAGTTTGACTTAATACATCCATGACAACTTTCTTGAAAAATGGAATTTTGTTTGAAACTGCCCCTGTAAGCATTATCTTATCAAAATAAACGTTCGGTGAGTTATAGTTATGAGATGGACGGTTATGGCAATCAATGCAATCCATAGTTCTTGTAGTGGCAGCAAGAATGGTACTGTCAGTAACCGGATTTTCCTCATCCTTATAGATAGTTACAACGCCTGTGGATTTATTGGTGTATCTGACATAGGATATTGTCTCCCTTTTATCATCATTTGAGATATAGTCTATATTAATATCCGGATTTATGTGCCAGTGAATACCTTCTCTTAAACCAAGACCGCTATATTCAGGACCGGTTTTCATCTGAAGAATTACGTCCCACTCCGTATTCAGGGAGTCAGTCAGAAAATATTTATTTGTCCAGAGTGTTCGTGCATAGAATTTCTGTGGCCAGTGGCATTTCTCGCAAGTTTCTCTTGCCGGACGAAGATCATGTAATGGTGTTTCGATCGGCCTTTTAAAAGAATTGGTTGTAACAGCATAGATCTGATGCAATCCTGATAATTTGGATTTGACATACCATGATGCTCCTGAACCAACGTGACACTCAACACATAAAACATTTGCATGAGGTGAATTCTGATAGGCAACATGCTCAGGCTCCATAACTTCATGACAGAGTGTGCCACAGAATTCTACAGATTCCGTTATGTGAAATGCTTCAAAACTTCCCATTGTTGACAGAAAAAGTACAATTATGGTTGTAATTGTAAAAATTACAAAAGCATTTCTATGCCTGGGATCATTAAGGTCGATCTTTGGCAGTTTGCCTGTTGAATCCCATCCGGCTTTATGGATCCTTTTTCTTTCGCGGATCATACCTATAGGGATAAGCAATAGTCCCATCACAAGAAATCCTGGCAATATTATATAAATGAAAAGACCCAGATTAGTGCTGCCCTTATCGAAAATCGTTGAAATTATAAACAGAAGGATAATCAGCAACAGGTTGATTCCGGCTATTATTGCACCGATAATTGTTAACCAGTTTTTAGAGGATGGAGGTAGTTTCATTAATGCCGGATTTAGTGACTTATTTCGAGTAAGGTAAAAATAAGAAAATATTGGATTAAACGTGATTCTCCTGGAAAAATTATTGATTTAGCTTACTGTTAATTAAATAACAGCGGTATTTTTAATTGAAAGGAGCTATTTTTCTGAATCAATCAGACCGGAAATTGTCTTTTTTAGTTGATTATAAGACCTTAATATTTGAAGATCAGCATTTTCATCTACAACATTCTGAGGCGGATTGAATAGTATTCCTATATCAGCTTTTCTCAGCATTGAAATGTCGTTGTAGGAATCACCTATTGCAATAACTTTGTATTTCAATTCCTGCAAAGCACCGGCAACCATTTTTTTTGCATCCTTCTGTCTGAGATTATATCCCGTTATATTACCTGAACTGTCTGTCGTTAAATGATGGCACAACAGAGTCGGTCTTCCAAGCTTTACAAGTAGCGGGTCGGCAAACTCAATAAATGTATCTGAAACTATAATAAGCTGAACCTGTGATCTCAGCCAATTTACAAACTCCAATGCGCCGGGAAGTGGCTCAAGGCTTGCTATAACTTTTTGTATGTCCTTTAGAGTTAGCTTGTTCTGTCGCAAAATCTCAAGTCGTCCTCTCATCAAAACATCATAATTACTGATGTCGCGGGTGGTAAGTTTTAATTCCTCAATTCCGGTTTGTGCAGCAACATTTACCCATATTTCAGGTACAAAAACTCCTTCAAGATCAGAACATACTATATACATTATTAAAATATTTTCAGTTCAACTGGTTTTAAGAAGAAATTCTTTAAGGTTATTGTATTCATTAGCAAAAGTATAATATTTTTCCTCTTTATTTTCTAATTCGGACAAGGCCGGAGGAACCGGAGGAGTATGATCCAATATACTGATTAATTCCTCCGGAAATTTTGCAGGATGGGCTGTTTCAAGACTTATATAAAGTTGGTTGCCCGATTTCTTATCCTTAATGGAAGCGGAATAATCACTTATTCCCAGCCAGGCAACTGCTCCGTGTGGTTCAAGTAACGTCTTGTATTTTCTGTAGATCTCTGCAATGGCATTTCTGGTCTCCTCGTCCGAAAAGCTGACTCCATAAAGATCATCTCTCATCATTTTAAGATTGGGTTCTTTAATAATTATTCCGGTTTCGTCCATAATACCGCCATATAATGCAATTATTCTTGCCAGGTTACTCGGATGCCCGACGTTCATAGCGCTTGATATGCAGTTCTTTGAGGGGCTGATCTTATTGTATACACCTGACTGTAGAAATTCGGGAACCTCTTTATTATCATTGGTAGCGATTATGAATTTTTTTACCGGGAGCCCAATTTTTGCAGCTAAAAGCCCTGCCATAAGGTTTCCGAAATTGCCTGACGGAACACTGAATACAACCTTCTCACTTTTCATAATGTTGAGTCTTGACCATGCATATATATAATATACCGATTGGGGTAATAACCGTCCAATGTTAATTGAATTAGCTGAAGACAATGGTAAATGTGCAAGAGAAGGATCCTGAAATGCTCTTTTGACCATATTCTGGCAATCATCAAACTTGCCATTAACTGAAATTACCGTAATATTCTTTTGCAGGGTTGTCATCTGTTTTCTCTGCATAAGTGTAACTTCCTCAGCCGGATAAAGGATTATTACTTTTATGTTTTTAAGATCATAAAATGCATTTGCTACTGCACTTCCGGTATCGCCTGAAGTTGCAGTAAGTATGGTCAGGAACTGATTGTTAATAGTTAAATAATACTGCATGAGCCGGCTCATCATCCTCGCTGCAAAATCTTTGAATGAGGCTGTTGGACCCTGATCGAGCCTCATAATATATTTACGGTCAACAACTTTCTCAAGAGGCACATCGAAAGGGTAGGCATCTTTGCACATTTCTGATAAAACATTCGCAGGGATCTCATTTCCAAAAAATCGGGAAAGAACGGAAAATGCGATCTCATAATACTTTTTACCTGAATAAGATGCCAGTTCATCTGATGATATTTTTGGGTAGGAGACCGGCATATACAATCCGCCATCGGGAGCAAGTCCCTTTAGCAAAGCCTCACTGAAGGATGCTTCAGGTGCTCTGAGGTTTGTTGAATAATATCTGATTGGGGTGTTGTTCACTTCTTAATTCTTTATCAATAATCCTCTTTCGTTAGCGCCGGTTGTTTCTTTTGCAACATATTTAAAAGCCTTTTCCGGCGCAAGAAATAAATTGAATCTTTCTTCTACCGATATGTCGCCACTCTGTGGCTGAAGAAGATCCATCAAATTGTGTTTTTTGTCTTCTTCAATAAATATGTCGCCACTCTGTGGCTGAAGAAGATCCATCAAATTGTGTTTTTTGTCTTCTTCAATAAATATTTCGCCACTCTGTGGCTGAAGAAACTTCGTCAAATTGTGTTTTTTATTTTCTTCTACCTTGCGCCCTGAGCCCTTCATGCTGAGCGAAGCCGAAGCATGCCCTGTGCCCTGAGCTTTTTCATACATTCACCACTCTCATAATATCTGCAAATACACCTGCAGCCGTTACTTCAGCTCCGGCACCATATCCCTTTATCACCATTGGTAATTCATTGTATCTGGTTGTGGTAAGAAGAATTATGTTATTGCTTCCTTCCAGATAGAACGATGGGTGATCTAAACCTATTGTAAGAAGTTCAACTTTCGCTTTGCCTTCGTCGAGTGTAGCGAAAAATCTCCATTTTTTATTTTGTTTTACCAACATTTTTCTCTTTTCCTCAAATTCCTCATCATAGCCCTTTACTTTTTCAAAGAAATCATTAATATCCCCTTCAAAACAATCGTCGGGCAGAAATTTATTTACTACAACGTCTTCTTTTTCAATTGCATAGCCGGCTTCACGTGCAAGGATAAGTACTTT
>JANNKF010000161.1:0-13139 GCA_031396165.1 Bacteroidales bacterium
CCATGTTGAGGCATTTTTTCTGTACAAGTGCACTCATTGGGGCCTGTATCGGGATGAATACTGTGAATATGTGTTAACGGTAGTCCATGGTATGAAAAAAGAATATGATCAAATTTTCCGGGGTCATATTTTGAAATCTGATCAGACATAACATTCAAATACTCCCGATGAGAATAAAACTGACCTACAAATTGTAATTCAGGTATCACGTTCCAGTTTTTTAACTCATTCTGAATATAATCATAAACAGATCCTGTGGTTGAGGACGCATAGTGAGGATAAAGGGGGAAGATTATAAGTTGTTCGGGGGGATTGGCTTTAAGCTTTTTAAGTAATTTTCCCAGAGAAGGATTGCCATATCGCATTACGCCATAAACCTTATAATTCATTAGCCTGCACTGAACCTTCCTCACAAGATTATTGAGATTAAATAGCAGAGGAGATCCCTGGTCAGTCCAAAGCTTTTTGTAAAGAAGGGCTGATTTTGGTGCTCTGAAGGGAATAATAACAAGATTTACGAGGATCATTCTTAAAGGCCATGGCAGATCAATGACACGTTTATCATTCAGAAACTCTGAAAGATATCTGCGTACCTCCCTGACCTCAGGCTTATCAGGAGTACCTGTGTTTATAATCAGCAGAACTTTATCTTTCATTAATTTTCTTAATGAGTAATTCCGAAATTTGTTTAGCCTGTTTTACCCTGTCGGCCATACCGATACCATCCCGAATATTCCCGGCCAAAATCAGTCCAGGATTCTGTTCCTGAATTTTCCTTATACATTCCAGCCTCTCTCCTGTGGTTTTTTCATACTGGGGTATGGCATGTGTGTATCTGAAAATTCTGAATAAGTCTGGGACACTTTGATTACCAAGAGTTTCCTTTATTTCATTCAGAACAATATCAGTTATATCAGAATCAGATTTCAGGATCACTTCCGGCTTTTTAATACCACCCAGAAAGACAGAGAGAAGTACTCCGTTTTCAGGGGCTCTTCCGTTAAAGATTGCAGAGGGAAACAAAATCCCAAGAATTGCCCGCTTTTCCCTTGATGGCACCAGGCCACCGAAGGCATCTAATGGAAAACCACTCCACGTTTTGTATCCGGCAGCAACCTGTACTACAGCCGCATATTTTGTTGTTACTACAGGTCTGAGACTCTGTTCCGGAATAAAGGTAAGCGTTCTCTGCAGAAGATCACCGCCAAATGTAGTAACCAGTACAGGGGTGAATATTTCAGTATATTCATCCTTAATATTTCTGAAAGAGAGTCTGTATCCATCATCTATTCTTATAATAACAGGTTCCCTGATACCTGTTAGCAATTGATTTTTCCCTAAGTCGCTTTCGAGTGTTTCAATAAGTCTTCCCAGACCACCTTTTACAGAAAATACTTCACCTGTGGCTTTTTTCTGTGCCTCGGATTTCGGTTCTTTTGCCTTTTTAAGAGCTCCTCTAATAAAACTGCCATATTTTTGTTCAAGAGCATATAATTTCGGAAGTGCGTACCGGGTAACAAGCTTTGCAGGATCACCTGCATAGATGCCTGAAATAAATGGATCAACTGCATAATCGAGGAAACTTTCCCCCATTCTTCTCCTTACAATCTGTGCCAATGTTTCATCAGGATCAGTACCAGGTTTTCGGAATGGCTCACCCAGAATCCTGAATTTATCTTTAACTGAAAAAAGAGGAGTTGTAACAGCTGACAGTGGACCGGATGGCAAGGGCCGCCATTTACCATTTTTCAGGATCAGCCTTTTTTTTGATTTTGGATTTGCAGTCTCAAGATGACAATTTTCCCTTAAGTCCTCAAATAGCCCTGCAATTTCGGGTGTTGAAAGAACACCGGTATTTGGTCCAGCTTCAAAAATAAATCCGTTTTCAGAAATTGTACTTATAACTCCGCCTGCCTTATCCTCTCTTTCAATGACAATTACATTTTTACCTCCCTTTTTGAGGTAGTATGCGAGTGTCAGACCGGTTAATCCGGCTCCCAATATAACTACGTCGGGGTTTGAATTCATAATACTAAACCGGTTTGGAATATGTGTGTAGTTTCTCCTGGTATTCCTTATCAAAAGATGAAGCTATGTTACGGATGAACAGGGTTCCCAGTTCAGTAACCTCAATCATATCAGAAGTATAACTTATTAGACCATCTTCACTGAAATTATGAAGAACAGTTTCATCAGTACTGACGGTCCTTTTCAGTTCATCAACAGAAATATTGTTGGTTTCAGCGATCTTTGAAAAACTGATCCTTTTATTACACATGAGCTCATTAATTACTTCCCTGACCAGGATCTGTTCAGCTGATAAAATATATCCCCGTTCAACCGGCAATCGGCCGGAATTAATATCAGTAATGTAGTCGTTCAGATCCTTTTTGTTCTGGGAATATCCTTGTTCAAGCTGACTGATAGCAGTAACCCCGAACGCATAAACCTGTCCTGTAGTCCGTCTGGTACAATAACCCTGAAAATTACGATGAAGATTTCCTTCGGTTACCGCATCAAAGAGGTCGTCAGATGGAAGGACAAAATGATCAAGTCCGATTGGCTGATACCCGGACTCTTTTAAAAGCTCATAAGCAGTCAGAAACATTTCCATCTTATCTGAGGGTGTCGGAAGGCCTCTTTTCTCCAGGATCAATTGATGTTTCTTGATCCAGGGAACATGAGCATAAGAGAAAGTGACCAGTCGGTCGGGCCTTATTTCTATTGCCTTTTTGATAGTTTCAGAAAAAGATTTAACTGTCTGTCCGGGAAGACCGTAGATAAAATCAAGATTTACATTAATACTTTTACCGGTGTTTTTCAGATAGTTAAACAATTCTTGTGGAGGTATTGCAGATGGCTGCCGGTTCACAAGACGCAGAATATCATTATTAAAGTCCTGAATTCCAAGACTGAAACGGTTGAACCCGGTAGCTATTAAATTGTCGATATATTTATAATCAAGGTATGCAGGATTGCACTCAATGGCAATCTCAGGATTTTCAATAAATGTGAATTTAGAGAAGAAAAACTCATTTAGTCTGGCTATAGAACTAACATCCAGCGAATTGGGCGTGCCACCTCCGTAATGGATCTGGGAAACCAACCTGTTTTTACCGATCTTTTCTGTAACCAGCTCAATTTCTTTCATCAGGGCATTCAAATAAGGCGCAACCATTTTCCCGTCGCCTGTTGAACATGCATTGCATCCGCAATAGTAGCAGATCTTACGACAGAAAGGTATGTGAACGTACAAAGCAATCTTCTCTGGTTTCCTGTTATTCGATTCATCAAGCATCAACAAATAGTCCTCTTCAGAAAAAGACTCTTTAAAGTGATTAGCCGGTGGATAGCTTGTATACCTGGGTACCGGAACATTATATTTATTCAGAAGCGCATCAGTGACCTGCATATTTTTTTTCTTTTGGAAGTGAATAAAAAAGTATCCCCAGTGTAACCAGGCACAGGAGTACTTCAATAGAAAAGAGTCCGTTATAACCTATCAGATCACCGATCTTACCGCTTGCCACCGCAATAATCAGACTGCTAAGATGAGTAATTACTATTTGAAGCGTAAAATCAGTTCCTTCACGCCCTTTTCTGACAATATCCATTGAAGTTGTATAGATTGCAACGGTAGACAACCCATAAGCACCCCATAATAAGCCTATTCCAATGTAGATAACCGGTAAAGGAGGTACAGTCTTTGTCATAAACCAGAACCAGATGGCAGCTGTGAGGCTGACAAGTGAGAAGAGGTACATGGAAATTTTTCTTCCTGCGTTACGCACCAGGAATCCGCCGACAAGTGCTGAAAGGGCTCCTATTGAAGTTCCGAATATACCCGACATGAAGCCGATCTGTTTCACATTATACCCCAGATCAACAAGGTATGGTTTTAGCATAGTAAGGATACCGATAATACCAGAATAATAGAATATCAGAATGAGTACCCTCTTATGTTTTCCTTTTTCTGCAAAAAAACGATAGATCTCAGCAAATGAGACAGGTTGTTTATTTTCATTCTCCAATTTATTAACCTGTGGGGTCCTGTAGAATATTAATGGAACAATAGCAAATACAACAAAGGCCGCCAGTATTACAAGCAAATTTGTCCATCCAAAATAATGATATGCTATAAGCAAAACACCAGTGCCGAATAGTGATCCGACAAAACTCCCTGCAGACTGCATGCTGTTTCCCAGGCTTCGTTCGGCCGGCTTCAACTGCAAAATGGCAAAAATATCTACAGCAATATCCTGGGTGGCTGATGCAATAAATGCCACAATCATAAGCATTACAATAAGTTTGAAATCTGTTTGAAGATTAAACATGGCTATACTCAGAATAACCGCAGCATAAAATATTTCTGAAAAAATGATAACCCTTTTAAGCTGACTGTTTGATCTGGCATTGTTATCAATAACAGGGGCCCACAGGAATTTTAAGATCCAGGGAAGCTTTACAAGCTGCAACAATCCTATTGATTCAAGTGAGTATTTTTCCTGCCGCATAATGACCGGAATAACAGTAGAGAAGAAGCTCATCGGAATCGATTGAGCAATATATAAACTGAATAATACAGGAAATTTAACCCATGGTTTCTGTTTCATTAATCAGAATTTTACGGATAGGTTAATGCCGACATGTGCAGGTTTACCGGTCTGAACATACTTGTTTCCAAGGGCTTCAAAGTAAAATGATTCATAATATGTATCCAGAATATTCTTAGCCCAGATATCGAACTGAAGGGATTTTCTGATAAAAGAAACTTTAGCATCAAGCAAACCGTAGAATGGTTGTTTAACAATGTTCTCCTCATCCCAGTAAATATCACCTACACCCCTGTAGAGAATATTGAACCTGATGTTGTCGAGTACTAAAGATTTACGGAGATTAATTGTTTTTGCAGCCTGCAATGAGATAGTATGCCGGGGCACATAAGGCAGAAATTTTCCATTATAGTTAGTTGTTGCATTTAACTCGTACGTCTTGAATGTAGCATGTGTATATCCGTATGCCATAGTGAATTCAAAACCTTTCAGAGGCATAGTTTTCAGAGAGAGTTCTCCTCCCCTGCTTATTGAGTGTCCTGCATTTTTTAACATTGACCCTCTGCCGCTAGGTACCGTCTGATAAATCTGCTGATTTTTCCAGTCGATAAAAAACAATGCCACATCGGCATACAACCGGTTATTAAGTAATGGCGTTTTTACACCGGCTTCATAATTCCAGCTATACTCCGGGTTAAATGTAAGATCCTCAGAGCGTTCAAAAGTTGAGTTAAATCCACCTGTTTTGTATCCTCTTGCCACTACTAAATAAAAATTACTGTTTTTAACTTTGTAATTCACTGCAAACCTGGGAATTATCTCTAGAGATTCGAGTGCCGGATAGAGAGTATCAGCCAGAAGGGCCTGAATCCCGTTAAGGTTCCGGTCGTAAGTATAATCAAGTAAATCCTGTTCCGAATCAAGTCTTATTCCACCTGTAATTGTAAGATTATTAAGAATGAAATCATTAAGCGAAGATTGATGAAAAAAAGCATACCCATCTATCACATGATCATAAGTTTTGAGATAACTAAGATTTGTGGCATAAGCATCCACATTGACACCATTATCAAAGGCCTGATAAAATCCATAACCACCTATTAACCAGTTATATCTATGTTTACCATTAGATCTTACAATCACCTCCTGTGATATCATATTCTGTCTCTGCTTCTGAGAAATAAAATAAAGTGAATCGGGTGTAAAATCCTGATCAATATCCTGTATATCATCAAGATACTGATAAGATGTGGTGCCCATAAGCTCAAAATTATTTCCCGAATATTTTATGAGAAAAGCATCTGAAAAGAGACTTCTGTTGTAAGAACTGTATTGATTATAGTTTATATTCTCGGCTGAACTGGTCGAATCATTATATAGTGCATACGGATATCCACCCTGTTTACTTAATTCATAGCCTATAATGTTCTCGAATGTCAGTTTTTTGGATACCTCAAATATCATCCGGTTACGGAAACCATATGAATTCAGCTTATCTACCTGATTCCCGGTAAAATGATTGGTGTAAAAGCCATCGTTATGCAGATAATTCAGGGCAACCGAATAGCCAAACTTTTCACTTATCTTACCGTAATGGCCTGTATTCAGGGAGTACGTACCGTAATTCCCGGCGGAAAGATTAATATGTGTTCCCGTATAATCCATCGGGGATGTTGTTACAATATTAACAATACCACCCATAGTATTTCTTCCAAAAAGTGTTCCCTGTGGTCCCCTCAAAACCTCAATGCGTTTTATATCAAAAAAATCGAAGTCAAATGCTGCTTTTTCAAAGTACGGAACATAATCAACATAGAGCCCCACAGAGGGAGAATTAATCCTTGAGCCAATTCCTCTGATATATACAGGAGATGTTAATTTGGAACCATAATCGGGCATGAAAAAGTTTGGAGCAGTGGCAGATATTTCGTTAAGAGACTGGATCCCATTCTCTGCAATACTGTTCGAAGATATTACAGATACTGAAGCCGGCATTGCCTTAAATGTTACATTATCTTTTGAAGCCTTGATCACTATCTCGCCAAGTTCAATCATCCGCATTACCATGCTGTCGACCGACAGGCTGTTCACTTGTGCGCTAAGGTTTAATGTGCATATAATGAGTAATATAAATACATATTTAATATACTTTCCCATAGAAAACTGTTTAATTATTGAATCCATAAGATTTCACTTACGAATTAAAATGATGACAACAAATCCATCAGGATTCCATTGTTCAAATAAAATTTTAACTGAAAAGTTCAGGACCGCGTTTTACCGCACAATTGGAGGAGGACGGGAGAAAAGGTTGCAGGAATAGTGACAGGAAAAGAATTTCCTGTCTGGAATATAATATTGTATTGAAATATCAGATTCGTCAAAAGAAATGATCTGTTGCTGGACCTTGTCAGCATCCTGAGCTATCACAGATGTTTTAACATAATTGAATGTGTTATGGCTGACAGAAAAGGTTTTAACAACTAGTTGCTGTTCTTTAGTATCGGGTTCTGTAACTGATAGGCTCTCTTTGGATTTACCAACGGCATAAGCTCCGAAATAGAGCATATATGCGGCTGCCAGAATTATTAATGGCACTTGGGTAAATAAAGAACCGAATGGGAACATGAATTTTAATTATGCTGCAAAATAAAGCATTATATTTTTACAAATGAAATTTTTCACAAAATTACGGTATATTATCCGGTTACTTCTGAATAAGAACGTGTCAGGAGAGTTTTCATTATGTTCTTCACGAAGTTTTATCTGGGTGTCAGAGGTTATCCCCTAACTTTTGTAATTTCTTATAAATGTTTCAGGTGATCCAGAATGAAGTTGACATCATTAACCAGAGATTGTGCCGAGAAGGTTGCTCCTGATACTGAATCAATATTTTTTTTGTACACAAATTTATCAACCGGCTTATTGTAAAACTGCTTAAGCCAGCCTTTACCTGAGATTTCATAACCATACGCGGATCTGTATTTTAAGATCCGGATATCTATGATCTGGTGCGACTTGTTTAGTGTAACCATATAGTCGAAATTCTCGAACCTTCCTTTTGCTGATGAAAAAACAACTATAGCACCATTATTGATGGTTTCCGATTCGAAAAGATAAAACTCTTTACCTGAAAAGGTTTCCGTAAATTTTAATTCCCCTTCACCCAGAAGAGTTGCAATATTTTTTTCGACTATTTTATTGTATTGAACAAGCAGAGAATCCAGTGATATTATGTTGAGAAGAGAGAAAATTATGTTTAAAATCATAACAAAAAGTTATATAAGATTGAATTGCGAGTCATAAAAAAATGCGCAGTCCGATCAAAACCAGACTCCGATACCGGCATTAATTGTTTTCCGGGTTGTTACATCAGCAGCTGATCTGGTAAGCTGAAAATCAGTTTTCAGGACGGCCCCTTCTGCAAGCTTCCATCCAATACCAAACACAAACTCATTGACATCATACCGGTTCTGTTTGGTTAATCCCGGCTCAACCTTTAAATGGGTATTATAATTTTCAAATCTTATAAATGGGGTCAGACTATATTCTGAATCTGAGTTCCGGAGAACATTGTAACTAACTTCGGCGTAAGAACCTATAACTGACTTACCGGCGTCCTTCCCGGTAAGAGTGTTATACTGATCTGTATTAGAAAGTGTTGAAATAATAAACTCACCCCTCAATGATAATCCTCCGAGGTTGTATCTGGCATCAATTCCGGCCATTACAATTCCAACGACCGATGAATCAGCATGTGCAACTGATGTGGGGTTAGTACGATCGAGATTTTTATACAGCGCTGACTCAGATTTTCCAAAATACCCTGAGAGTCCAATCTTTAAACCCTTGATACCGAAATAGTCAATTTTAACTGACAAATCAGGTGCTGTCATTATCGATTTTGCACCTTTTTGTCGGGCATCGCGAAGAAATTTATCACCGCTGATGAGTCCATTTGTTCCATCGTGGCCAGAAAATCCATTCATGAGATAAACCTGATATTTAATACCGGCCTCCTGAATCCGTCCCGTAAAGCCGATGCCGATCTCCCTCCAGGTGGTGGGTACAATAAGGTTGTCCACAGAGGGTCTGTTCACACCGTTAAATGTGGTTGGCTCGTGGTATTCGTTTATGATTCCCATCGGGACGAGTAACAACCCGGCTCTCAGGTTGAAGAAATCGTTAAAAGAATGGGTAACAAAGGCCTGCTCCACAAATAATTCTTTCACATGTTCAAATTCGACTTCACTGAAGAATGAAGTCTTTGCTGAAAAGCTGTATCCCATACTTAATACCAATCTTGAAACATCAAGTGATGCGTTCAAAGATCTGTCAGCCATCAACTGTTTGGAAAAGTCTACCTGACCATACCCACCAAAAATAAGTTTATTTTCCTTATTCTCCAGAAGTTTAGCAGACAGGTTTTTAGGTTCATTGTTTTCCTGACCATGCACCTGCAATAATGCAGAAATCAGAATCAGTACATAAATTAGAGATTTTGCTATCATTATTTTTTCTCAAATATAACATTTTAATCTTATTTAGAATGATTCTACATTATGAAATGTATTATGTTATAAATGGCGATCAACCAATAGTTAACATCCGGGCTGTATTTAAGAACGTCAGGATTTATCTTTCAGAAAATCAAAAGCTCCCTTTCTCAGATTAATTCCGTATTCAAGATACGCTTTAAGACAAGCCAGAAAATTTGCCCAACCCTCAGAATTTCCCTGCAGCCATTTGATGCCGGCTACATTGTTTTTTCTGCTCTTTTCTGTTATTGTTAAGAGTGTTGAATTATTTTCACGTTGTGTGAGAACCATTTCAACAAGTAATTCAATTTCGTCTATGTCCCAATAAAAGGAAATGTATTTATCTCTTTCAATTTTACCAACCCTTATTGGAAATTCCAATTCAAATTCAGGGAACTGCCACATAATTTTCTTTCCCTCCTCCATTCTTCCAGTGCTTTTGGAGATGAAATAGTTGGACATTTTTGAAGGTTCAATGATTGCTTCAAACACCTCATTCACAGGCCTGGAAATCTGTATAGCTGTCTTTATTTCGAGGATTTGATTTTCCATTTCTATATTTGTTTTGGTTTTTGAAAACTTTGTTTAACTGATTCAGAAAGAACCTCATTCATCGACCCTGTTCTATAACCCTGAAGGTCAATAGTTACGTACACGAATCCTGATCTCTTACAAATATCAGATAATTTATCCTTCAAACCCCACGCCTTTTCCATTTCCTCCGGAATGAACTCAAACCTTGCGAGATTTTCATGACTTCTGATACGAAACTGAGTAAACCCAAGATTTCTGATCTCATATTCAGCCATTGCCAGCCTGTCGAGTTTCTGTATCGTGATTTTTTCACCATAAGGAAAGCGGGAAGCCAGGCAGGCATAAGATTGCTTGGTTGCGGTCGGGAGTTTCAACTCACCGGAAAAATAACGGATATCGCTCTTGGTAAATCCTGTTTCTGCCAGAGGGGAGATTACTCCTTTTTCCTGTTTTGCTTTCATTCCCGGACGAAAGTCTTTTAGGTCATCAGCGTTACTGCCATCAAAGACAGCTTCAAATCCTTCCTGATCAGCAATATGCTTTATTTTGCCGAAGAGTTCGCTTTTGCAGTAGTAGCACCGGTCGGGAGGATTATCGGCATATCCAGGGATGTCAATCTCCTCGGATACAATTATCATGTGTCTGATACCCAGCATTAAAGCAAGAGATTTTGCCTCGTCAAGCTCATAAAACGGATAGGTACTCGAAGTTGCAGTTATGAGTAACAATTTCTCTCCATATACATCTTTCGCTATTCTTGCCAGAAATGTACTGTCCACACCCCCAGAGAAGGCAATTACTGCGCTCTTAAAATGCTCCAGACGCTTTTTTAAGATTAAAGTTTTATCTTCCATCAGACCCGTTTTAAACGCAGTGCATTAGTAATTACCGATACTGAGCTGAAACTCATGGCTACTGCAGCAATCATAGGACTAAGGAGTATCCCGAAAAACGGAAATAATACTCCGGCTGCTATCGGGACACCAAGAATATTATAAAAGAATGCAAAAAACAGGTTCTGTTTGATATTACGCATCACATCAGCGCTGAGCTTTTTAGCATTGGCAATGCCTTGAAGATCTCCTTTAACCAGCGTTATTTCAGCACTCTGCATCGCAATATCAGTACCGGTTCCCATAGCGATTCCTATGTTTGCCTGTGTTAGTGCCGGGGCATCATTAATACCATCACCGGCCATTGCAACAATGTGGCCTTTCTCCTGTAATTCCTTAATTCTGTTATATTTATCTTCCGGGAGACAGTCAGCCTCGAAACCATCGAGGTGCAACTCACCTGCCACTGAACGGGCAGTAAGTTCATTGTCACCCGTCATCATAATTACCTTTACACCCGCCTTTTGCAAAGTCTGTATTGCCCTGGCAGAAGTTTCTTTTATTCTGTCAGCTACGGCAACAATGCCTTCAACTTTATCATCCAGTACAAGGAACATAACTGTCTGTCCCTCAAGCTGCCATTTTTTAGCCACTCCGAGATTCTCACCATTCAAAGAGATCTTAAACTCGTCCAGTAACCGTTTATTTCCCAAACCTATCTTTTTACCTTCATATAATGCCTGTACGCCTTTACCGGTAATCGATTCAAAATTTTCAGTTTTCTTAAGTGTTATTTTTCTATCCTTCGCCCCCTTAACGACAGCCTCAGCTACCGGATGTTCACTATTAACATCTATTGAGGCTGCAAGCATTAATACATCCTCATCACTCAGCTTACCAAACGATTTGTAACCTCTGAGCGCCGGTTTGCCTTCAGTAATTGTTCCCGTCTTATCTATTATAAGGATATCAACCTTATTCATCTCTTCTATGGCACGGGCATCTTTAACAAGGATTCCCATCTGAGCACCCCTGCCTGTTCCTACCATTATTGAAATCGGGGTTGCCAGTCCAAGTGCACACGGACAGGCAATAATCAGCACTGAAACAGCATTTACAAATGCATAAACGTATGCAGGCTCAGGTCCCCAAACAGCCCATAATGTAAAGGTGATCAGAGCAATTGCAATAATTATCTGCACAAAATACCTGGCAACCACATCTGCGATTTTTTGAATCGGCGCCCGTGACCTGCCGGCCTGATTCACCATTTCTATAATCCTTGCGAGAAGGGTGTCGCTTCCCACCTTTTCAGCCCGCATCTCGAACACTGTTTTTCCATTAATGGTACCCCCGCTGATCTTATCATTTGGTTCTTTATCAACCGGCATTGATTCCCCGGTGATCATACTCTCATCGATCACAGCACTTCCGGTTACAACAACTCCATCTACCGGGATCTTCTCACCCGGTTTAACCCGCAGTATATCACCCGGTTTAACCTGATCCAAAGGAATCTCTTCCTCATTCCCGTTTCTTATAACCCTTGCTATAGGAGGAACGAGATTAAGTAAGGCTTTTATGGCTGAATTGGTTTTACTATGAGCCCTGAGCTCCAAAACCTGACCTAACAATACCAGAGTCAGTATCACCGCTGCAGCTTCAAAATAGAGATGGACATTTCCATGCATATCCCTGAACTGTTCAGGAAAAATTGATGGAAAGAGAAGCGCAAAAACGCTGAAAAGATATGCTGAACCCACACCAATTGAAATGAGTGTCCACATATTTGGATTCCATCGCCTTACTGAACTCCAGCCCCGCTTAAAGAAAACCCATCCTGCGTAGAATACCACTGGTGTGGTAAGAATGAATTCCACCCAGTTCCAGAATCCGGGAGAGGCAATACTTCCAAGGTGCAGAAAAGGGATCATCTCAGACATTGCTATCAGGAAAACAGGTATACTTAATGCCAGCGCCAACTTGAATTTATTCACCATCTCCCTGTAGCTCTTCTCCTCTTCGCTAGTCTCGACTCCTTTTTCGGGTACAAGATCCATCCCGCATTTTGGACAAGAGCCGGGTTTATCGCTTTTTATCTCAGGATGCATGGGGCAGGTATAAACTACCCCTTTTCCGGAAGAATTAAAAATGGTTCGCTCAGCTTTTTTAAGGTGCATTCCGCAAACCGGACAATCACCCGGTGCGGAATAAGTTTTATCCCCCTCGCAAAGCATTGGACAAAAGTATTTATCTCCGGAATCAGTAGTTGCACTTTTATCCTGTACTTTTAAATCCTCAGGATCATCATGTTGACAATTACACTCATGCTTAATTTCGGCCCCGGTACTGACAAGATGCATATTGCAAACCGGACATCTGCCGGGCTCGGGATAAGTTTTATCCCCTTCGCACTTCATCGGACAATAAAAAGTGTTGCTATTTCCGGAAGGTGTATGGCATTTATGATTATGACTATGATCCATGTTTAAAAATTTAAAATTTCCTTTATTTCACCACAAGTCAGCATAGATTCGCCGTAATAGGGATTCTGTATATCTATTATTTCACTTAACCAATAAGCTCCTTTACCATCCTTTGCCATCGGGCAAAACTGATAATAAACTGTTTTTCCCTGTAACCCGAAGGTCTTTATTGCATTGTAGAAATTTTCGCTAAAG
>JANNKF010000207.1:0-4207 GCA_031396165.1 Bacteroidales bacterium
AGGGTAAATTTAGCTTGAATTATTCATAAACTTAGTTAAGATGCTCTATTCCTTTGTGTTACTTTGTGCTGTACTTTGAGTTCCCCGTCCGAACGGACTTCGTCCGGGCGGGCTTCATGGTAAAAAAAGCTTAACCACAAACCTGCCTGCCGGTAGGCAGGGGCGCACTAAGGATTACACAAAGGTTAACAAAGGTTTATGAATAAAGCAGGTTAGATTACTTAGAGTAAGATAATTACAATGATTTAATTATTATGAACGATATTATTCGTATTTTTGGTAACCTGAACGCTTATTATGAAAAAATTTCAATTTTTAAGTGTTTTACTTCTGGTTCTATTCTCTAACTCCGGACAATTAAATTGTCAGGACATATTATATAAAAAGGATAAAACAGTTTTAAAGGTAAATATTCTGGATTTTAATGGAAGAACAGTTACTTACCGTTCTTCCGATGAAGCGACAGGCGAAATACACTATATAAGTAAATCAGTTCTCGACAGCATAAAATATCCCGATGGCAGATTATTTAAGTTGACTACTCTTCCGATCACTCCGCCTCCACGGCAGATACCGGTAAACTCCCTGGGTGTTGAGCTGAATAATCTTTTCCATACTAACTTTAACCTCTCATACGAACGGATGGCGCAGAATGGAAGAACCAGCCTGGTGGCAGGACTTTTAATTAATTCTAACCCGGGGGAATTCGATGGCTGGATGGGAAAGTATGCATTTGAATATTCTAATTACGATTCTCATTACTTCTTTACAAGACTCGGAGCCAATTTTTATCCCTTTAATTATTCTCTTGTCAAATCCGGCAGCTTCAGGTTTTACAATGGCATTTCACTTTTGTTTGGTACCTACAGGCAGATAAACTGGGGACAGAATTCGGTTAGCTATGATCCGGTTTTTGCGGCAAACGTTATGTGGAACATAAACGGCAAATTATACCTGGGAAATATGATACAGGTCCACGGCGGAATTGAATTGTCTGTTCTTCCGTTTTTTACATTTTTTTGTCCGGAAATTGGAATCTCATTCGGATTCTGACCTGGTTCAGACAAAACACAGAGACGCTTGACAAATAATTTAAAACTTCTCTCATGTTAAAGATTTTCAGAAAATCAGTTTTCTTAAAACCAATTGCCTGGGTTCTTCTGGTTTCATTTTCAACAATGACCAGTGGTTGCTACTACTATAAGGTGAATAAAACTACTGAACCTCCTTCTACTGCAATCAGCAGAATGCAGGACGATCAAAAACTTATGATTCTCCATCTGGATGACAAAGCGTGGTATTTGTTTGATATTACAATAGATGATAAATTTATTAATGGTAACATATCATCCTTACCTGAAAATTACAAGTTTAAAACAGTAAGGCCGGATGCAGCCAATCGTTACAAAAAGAAAGATTCCCAGGTATTGAATGAGGTTCATATCTATATCTCAGAACTTACAAGGCAAGACTCTTCTAAAATTAGTATCCCGCTTTCATCTGTTCAAAAAATTGAAGTCTATGATAAAGCAACAGGGGCTACTACTGCATCGTGGGTCTTTTCGACGCTTGCTTTTGGAGCTGGCGTATTCGGGGTACTTTTAATAATTGTGATTCTTACAAAATCGTCATGCCCTTTCATTTATTCTTTTAATGGAACAAATTATATTTTTTCAGGTGAGATTTTCAGCGGTGCCACCAGGCCCGGACTTGAACGGGACGATTATCTTTCTCTTCCTTCCTTAGTTTCCTCAGACCAGTTATATAAGATTAAGATTACTAATGAGGTACATGAAATCCAAAATATAAACCTGACTGAACTTTTAGTATTTGATCATCCTGAAAATAAGTCTGTTATAATTGATAAATATGGTATTCCGTCTTACATTAATAATCCTGTTACTCCAATTGAAGCTGTTGATTCAGGTAACAAGGATTTACTTCAGGATTTAAGCGGGAAGGATACGCTCATCTTTACAGGAACAGGGTCTGCAATTGGAAAAGCTGGCATTCAGGAGATTGAACTGAAGTTTAAAAATCCTGAAAAAAGCGAAATGGCAAAGCTAATAATTAGGGCAAAGAATTCCTTCTGGCTTGATGGACTTATCTCTAAAATTCACATTCTTTTTGGTGACAGGTATGAAAAATATTCATCAAAGCAGGATAAAACTCCGGGGAAAAAACTCAGAGAATGGCAACTCAAACAGAATATCCCATTGTCGGTTTTTATAGAGAAAAATGGAGAATGGGAATTTGTTGATTATTTCAATATTGCCGGACCGATGGCACTCCGTGATGATGTTCTTTCTCTTAACCTTAAGGGGATTGACAGTGATACCATAAAAATAAAACTGGTAACCGGTTTCCTGTTCTGGGAAATCGACTATACCGCAATGGATTTTAGCAAAGCGGAGATAGTGAAACCAATTACAATACCTGTTAAAAGTGCAATAGATAATTACAAAACTGATATCAGGGATTTACTTTCTGATTCAGATGACAAATATTATGTACAAAAGGTGACAGGTGATGAAGCGCTACTAACATTTGATGCTGCTCAGCAGAGCAACAACCGGTCAGTATTTCTTCATACAAGAGGATATTATAAAATTCTGAGCGGGCAAAAAGGAAAGGCAGATATTAAAAAATTAAAAACCTTTCGTAGACGAAACAGTATTCCCGCTTTTTCAAAAGAAACTTTTGACAAGTTGTCGGGCGATACGTTGGATATTAAATAATATGGTAATACTTCCTTGAAAGTTGATATTTTACCTGGTGTGACTTGATAAAATGGAATAACATATGAGTAAAATCATTACTGGTTTCGCAGCCAGACTGATCAGAATGAGAATAAAGGCTCATATTGTATTTCTTGCCACCCGCTACTATAGAAACCCTGTAACCGGACTAAAAGTACTTAACAGGATCGCTGCAAAACGAAAAACCGTGCAGGGACACAGGAAAGTGACTAAATATATAAAATCAGAAGGAAGGTATTTTTTTTCAGATGCAATACCAGGCTGGCCATCAGATGCTTTCAATGGTTTTTTTATTGCAGAGATAAAAAGAGAATCATCTGTCCCCACTGACAGAGTGCCCTTGTCAACGGTTTTTATTGCTATATCATCCAGATGCCCATTAAGATGTGAACATTGCTATGAGTGGAATAATCTTTCCGGAAATGAGAATCTTTCGATTGAAAGCCTTACAGAAATCATCCGGAAAGTTAAAGAATTCGGAGTACATCATATTCAGTTAACAGGTGGTGAGCCACTTGAACGGATGTCTGATCTGCCATTTCTGGTACGCTATTCCGGCGAAAATGCCGATGTATGGTTAAATACTTCCGGTTTCGGTTTTACATATGAAAAGGCTGTTGAACTCAAAAAAGCTGGTCTTACGGGAGCAGAAATCAGTCTCGATCATTGGAATGAAGACCAACATAATAGTTTCAGAGGAAATAATAAATCATTTTTCTGGGTCAGTCAGGCAGTGATAAACTGCAGGAAGGCCGGGATCTTAACAAGTTTGTCTCTTTGTGCAACCAGGGATTTTGTTACTTATGAGAATCTTGCCAAATATGCTCAACTGGCTATGTTATGGGAAGTTAGGTTTATCAGAATACTCGAGCCTCGACAAGCAGGCAGATATAAAGGGATGAGTGTAAATTTATCCTCATCACAGATTTCAATTCTGGAGGATTTTTTTCTTAATTCTGATCTGATTGAAACTTTACCGGAATTTCCGGCAATTGCTTACCCTTCTTTTCATCAGAGAAGGATAGGATGCCTTGGTGCCGGCAACCGCTACCTGTATATTGATTCAAAAGGGCAGATGCATAGTTGCCCTTTCTGTCAGGATTCTGTCGGGAATGCGATTACCGACAGATTTGAAAAGGTTGTAACGGTAATGAAATCATCTGGTTGCCTGATGTATGAGACAAATGTAATCAGCTGAAATACAGGTAGATAAAAACATATTTGGATTAATCAAATTATCTCAGTCAGCTTTAATTGGGATAATAGACCATTCCATTTCGGAAGCACTAAAGCTGTTAAAACATGTGCTGGATGGAGACGAATATGCTTTGGTTAATAAATTTAAGAGATCTGCCTGTTTATAAAAACAAAATTATATATTTGATGTTACTTTCAATATGATTGTAATCAAAATATCAAATATATGAAAAAAGCTTTACTTCTTCTTA
>JANNKF010000223.1:0-4713 GCA_031396165.1 Bacteroidales bacterium
GCCCCCCAACCCCCCTAAAGGGGGGCTAATTTCTGCACGTAATGAAAATTTTTCTTACATAACGAATTTAGTCCCTTTTGCTCGGCGAAGTCTCCGACCTCGTCGTATCTGAATAGTAGTCTGAAGACTACTAATTACAAAAAGCGAAGTTTTAAAACTTCGCTTAGCCATGTGTATCGTTCATTGGACAAATATTCTTCTGATACGTAGAAATCGAAACATTTGACAAAGTCAATATTAATTACTTCTTGCTTTCCAAAACAAAATATTCCACCCGCTCTTAAAGAAATACTTCATATCAGTATACCTCGGATGCCTGTCAAACGCATCGAGGTACTTCAATTCGGAATCCTGTATTCCATCCAGATCGCCTGGCATGTCGGCATAGAATGGAGGAATGAGTCCGGGTTTATACTTTATTCTTCTTTTCCTTACATCCTCCCTGTATAACTCAAAATATTGCCTGCTTAACGGTCGCACCCCGACAAGCTTCATATCGCCCTTCAGGAAATTGATGATCATAGGCAGCTCATCGAGCCAGATCTTCCGGCATACTGCCCCCCACGATGTAATCCTGAAGTCATTCCTGAACTTTCCGCCATCCTGCAGATCGTGCAGCTTATACACGTAATCCTGTATGAATTCCGAATATGGATGCATCGTACGTAACTTATAGACTTTTATCGTCTTCCCCTCTTTTCCCACTCTGGGCAATGCTATCAATGGACCATAAAAGCTTTCTTTGCATATTATGGGTTCTCCGATCTTCCTTGCCTCAATACAAAGCTGGTTTCCAATAAATGACTCTTGTTTTATTCTGAAACCGGCACGCGAAAGTCTTCCCAGTGCCTCGGCTCTCGATATAACCGCATTATCGCCCCGTGTAAGAAAAAAGTACATCCCTCGTGTATATTTAAGCTTCGGAAGTATACGTTTCACGATAAAATCAAGTGAATAATATATGTAGTTAAGCACCGGAGGATACTTTTTCAAAAGTCTTTTTTTTCTCTGATCTTTTGTCTCCACACAACAGAAAAAATACCCACTGAGGGTCAGTTTTCTGTTTACTTCATTGAGAAATTCATCCAGCTTCTTAATGTCGTTAATCTTATGCAGGTTGATTATATAATCATACTTCTCATGGACCAGTCCTGAGATGTTAAATATGGTGGTAGTTGAAAGGACAGCTGTGTGTTCGGTGAGCTTCTTTCTCGTCATTTTAAGAATTGCAGCTGTCATCTCACATCCGCACTCCCTCTCAAGTAATTCTGATATCCCTGGATTTATCTCAACCTCATCTTCGATATGTGCTCCGTTACCGTTCGTTCCCTGCACCATGTCGAATTCGCTCGGCTTTTTGTACGATCTGTATTTTTCATACTCCTCATAATCGAGTATGGTAGCTTTTTTATATGCTATATAAAAAACTCCCAACACCAGCTCACCGCATGTGGCAAGAGTTGCGGTACCGAGAACTATAAGCCTTGAATAATTATAATCCCTTATTATATACATTACCAGTGCTGTGACGGATGTTGCAATTATATTGCTGGTAAGAACTCTCGAGAAAAGCGTTGAATAATTAATGATCTTTCCACGATGCATCTTCCCATTCAAAAGTGAAACAATTATCCACATCAGGGCCAGACCTAAAAAGAACGGGGTGTGGGAGGGGAGATACGATCTCAGACTGGCAGGCTTGGTCCATACCATAACAAGGAATGACATTGCCAGGATTACAATATCTGCTAACAGCGTGATAACTCTGAACTTATGCTTTTCCATTATCCTTTATCCACGAAAGCTCTGCAAATCTAAAGTAAATACAAATTTAGCTAAATTGTATTACCTAGACCAGATTTTAAATAGCAAGGTTGCAACTGAATAATAATATCCTTTCTTCACGAAATTTTTCCCCCTTTTTCGCCCCCCAACCCCGCTCGGCGAAGTCTCCGGACTTCGTCGTAAATAAAATGCAGCCCCCGCTAAGCGAAGTCTTCAGACCCGCTCGGTGAAGTCCCCCGCTCGGCGAAGTCTCCAGACTTCGTCGTAAATAAAATGCAGACCCATTGCTCGGCGAAGTCTCAGACATCGTCGATCCGAAATTGCAGTATTCAGAATACATTAAACAGAAAGCGAAGTTTTAAAACTTCGCTTAGCAATGGGACTTTGCTTAGCTAAGAATAAATAATATGAATTTTAGTTTGGCGAAACCAATCGAAAACTTATCTAAAAACCAACCGTCACTCCAACATTCATTGTAACCTTTATTCCACTAAAGTACTCTGGCCCCCACACCACAGAACCTCTGATGTTGCTATATGTGGCAGCGAGCCAGAAATATAAGTCATTAATAACCTGATACGACCCTTTGAAACCAAAAGCAGTATTATGCCATTCCACAGAGGCCAGTGGCGGATTACCAAGTCTGTCGGTACCCAGAGCAGTATAATCCGGACCACGTACAGCATCAATGAAAAAGAGGTTTAGATCCAGAGTCCTTACCGGACGGTAGTTCAATGCGGCATACCACTCTCTCGAGTTATCTTTCATATAATGCCCCAGGTTATATCCCGATGTCCCGAAGGTAAGTGTTGGCACATAATGCTGAAAGGTTAGGGGATAGGTGTATGTGAACTCCGATGTCAGGGAAAGATTGGCAACCGGAAGATCTGTTACTCTAAATCCTGCTTTCCAACTGAAGAAGTTCCATTCATCCTTGATTCCGAACCGTCTGACTGCCATCTCATCAATAAACAATGTGCCATAAAGATGGAGATGCTTTATCTGTCGCGAACTGACATCGAAAAACATTTGCGAATTCATATTGTCAATCCCTGATGTATTAGAGTGATCCACCGACTTATAAAAGAATAGCGGGATAAGGTAGGCCGGATTCATATTCTCATCGCTGTAGATTATACTGTTACCGGCTGACAGGTTCAGGTTTTTTATTGGTGAGAAGGTGAACATGTTGGCAGCAATGTACTTCTTATGGTATACTTCACGATAATCCGTTCCGTAGCTGTTGGTTACCCAGTATGAATTTGAACTGTCAACAACCTGCGAATTAAGCCATCCATGGAAATAGTTGAAGGTAAACCACTTTACTGGTCTCAGTTGAAGTTTAAGCTGTGTTAAGGATGGATTATTCCCGCCGAAAATATTTGCTCCGTTATAATTATTTCCCCACTGTTGTTTCTCTTTTACAAGTCCTGCATTTCCCCATCTCCAGGAGTATGTCACTCCTCCCTGCATCTCACTCCAGTCGGTACTGCCTTTAATATGACCTCCCTCTCTTTGAGTCAGATACTCAGGTTTTCCCAATAACGGTTTTTCGTGGTTGTCCCTCAGCGACCCGTAGAACCCCCATTTACCCACATAACCCCTTGCCTCAGCACCATTTCTCCAGTACGTAGCGTTGCCCGCAGAATTTGTGAACACCTCTCCGCCAACTATCGGATTAACTGTCAACGAAAACAACGAATCCCTGTAATAAAACAAGTCTCTCCGTCTCCTTGTCCCTTCGTCCCCCTGTTCCTTGTGTAGTTCGTCGTTCGTCGTGCGTCCTTCCCCTTCCTTCCCGAAATCCCTCAAATAAAACTCCAGCTCACTTTGCTGTCTTCTGTTCAGCTCTTCCCGTTTCTTTTCGGCCTCCCTGAGCATGTTTGCTATATATAATCTTGAATAGGGTTTAATTGCAGAATTGATCTCAATAATATGATTATTTGCCAGCTCATCCAGAAAATCATACACTCCTTTATTATTTACAGGATGTGGCACCTCCTGACAAATCAAACAGGCGTTCCATCCTGTAATGAGGAAAGCAAAAAATATGACTATAGTCCGTTTCAGAATGGTCATTTTAATTGATCTGTAAACAAATATAAGGTTAATTGAAATAAGATGGTCGAAAAACTGAAGTGTGTTGCCTAACCGAAATCCACCCCCAAACCCCCCAGGGGGGGCTTTGAGTTCTGCAAATTATGAAGTTTGCAGCCAACACCCTGACAACTAAGAACCGGGGTACGATTTATCGTGAAGATTTTGGCTGTCAAAGTAATCTGCATGTTGAGAGGTGCGTTGGCAAACCCCAAAAAGGTGTGAATAAATGGCCTAAGGTTTGTTCAGCGATTTTTACTAAAAAAGAAGCCATTTATTTTTCTTTTTGGGCGCCCTTTCTTTGTTTCTTTCTTTGGACGAACAAAGAAAGAAAGGACAAGAATAAAACCAAATATTTTTGATATCTAATCGCCGAAGGCAAAAAAAAGATTAAACTTTCTTCAAAAACGATCTCGGAATCTTCAGAATCAGATTCTGATCCAATCTGTCAATCCTGACAACAAAACGGTTATGTGTTCCGATCTTTATCAATTCACCTGTAAGGCCTATCAATGCACCATTTACAACCTCAACGCTATCCCCCTTCTCGAATCGTTCCGATGATACCTCAATCTCAGCATTGCTGTCGATCAGCAGACGTAATACATCTATCTGGCCCGGGTTGGGTATGTCGACGACGAACGAGGGAACCAAATTGCCGCCGGGAGGCTCGAGCAGCGAGTTTTCGCGCGGCTCGAGCATCGCTCACGAAGCCATTCTGCGAGGGCAATCGACATGAGCGAGTTTCGCATGCCCTCGCTGGGCGCCGACATGGACTCCGGGACGCTGGTCGAATGGTTGGTCGAGCCCGGCGACAGCGTCGAGCGCGGC
>JANNKF010000259.1:0-13513 GCA_031396165.1 Bacteroidales bacterium
AACTGGCATCTTCCTGATCGTATCTGTAAGGACTTCTGACTTTAAGACCCTGCCCGGAGAAGTCGCTTCATTTTTGCCAGGTTCAGGTAATGGCAATCGTTTTTTGACGGTATCAATCAATTTTTCTTGTTTCAAATTTTCAGTTGCAGGTGCTATAGCCATTTTAGCTTCTGTATACTTCTGATCAGCAGCCTTTTGATAGTTTGCTGCAGAAGCCTCGTTTTCTGATATTTTAACTCTGAGAGAATTTCTTTCGGAAACCGGCAAAGCATCAACTTGTTTTTTCTGATTAGATACCACACCCGTCAACGAATCAGCCTTGATCTGAAATTCAAGAGCATCATCAATGATTCCATCAATCGATGAGGGAACAGATTTCCCGGCAAGCGCATCCTTCATTTCAACTGGTCGGGACACTGGCTCTACTGATGTAGTGACTGGTTGAGAAGCAATTGTCTCAGCTTTCTTTTGTGATAATGTTGGCTCAGTTGTTTTCCCTTTTTTATCGCTGCATTGCTGTATAAAGTCTGCAACATTATACTCCTTTGAAGTTTTCTTTCCAACCTGATCGATGAACATATTATATGCTCCTGATGCTTCAATAAATTTGCCTGACAACTGTTGAGCCCGGCCCAGATAGAAGAAGGCATCCTGTGGTAAGCTCTTTCCAATGGTTGTACTTTGAATAGCCTGTTTCAAATGTATTTCTGCTTCAGATGGATTTCTGTTTAGTATTACCAGACAGACACCGGAATAATATCTATATAGTGGGTCCTTTGAAAATGTTACAAGCAATTCTTTAAATTCTAAATATGCCTGCTCATAATTCTTTTTATTAAATGCTTCAAGTGAAGATTGCCTGGTTGGCTTTACCGCAACATTCTGACATAAAAGTATTTTTGGGTACGACAAGGAGGCTAATAAAAGTATTAATAGAATTCCATGCCGTGATAAATTATAGTATTTTTTTAAAGTCCCATTCACAATCAATTGATATTAAATTAGTTACTTATATTTTTAAAACAATTATTTACAACTCTGTGTTAATAACAATTAATCGTTTTCTTATGGAAAACAATTCAAACTTCGTAAATTTACCCATAATAATAAAATAAACAACAATGCCCGAGCTAAAAGTAGGTTTTAAAGCCCCTGCCTTCACAGGTTTTGATCAGAATGGCAAGGAAATAAAACTTAGTGATTTTGCCGGTAAAAAAGTGGTTCTTTTCTTTTACCCTCAGGATGATACTCCTACATGTACAAATGAAGTCTGTAACCTTCGCGATAATTACAATACATTTATAAAAAACGGGTATGTTCTTATAGGAGTAAGTCCAGACAATGAAAAATCGCACAAACATTTTGCATTGAAATTTTCACTACCTTTTCAGCTGGTAGCTGACACTTCTATGAAAATAATCAATGACTACAGTGTATGGGGTGAAAAAGAGTTGTTCGGAAGAAAATATATGGGGGTAATCAGAACGACGTTTGTAATTGACAAGAATGGTGTAATTGAGAAAATTATCTCCAAAGTCGATTCATCCAATCATACTGAACAGGTATTTAATGCTGACAATAAATAAATTCAATGATATGAGCAAAGAAAGAAAAGAGATAAACAAAGAAAAACTTAAAGCCCTTGAGGTTACACTTGGCAAGATAGAAAAGGATTTTGGCAAAGGAACCATAATGAAACTTGGTGATCATGCGATTGAAAACATTCAGGTAATTTCTACCGGGTCTATCGGACTCGACGCTGCTTTGGGCATAGGCGGAATACCACGCGGAAGAGTGATTGAAATTTATGGACCGGAGGCCTCCGGAAAAACCACTCTTGCAATACATGCAATAGCAGAAGCCCAGAAGAACGGAGGAATCGCTGCTATTATTGATGCCGAACATACATTCGACAGGAATTATGCCGAGAAACTGGGTGTTGATGTGGAAAACCTTCTTATTTCACAGCCAGATAACGGGGAACAGGCACTTGAGATCACAGATAACCTGATAAGGTCAGGAGCTCTCGACATTGTTGTAATTGACTCGGTAGCAGCTCTGACTCCAAAAGCTGAGATTGAAGGTGAAATGGGCGATTCCAAAATGGGTCTGCAAGCCCGGCTGATGTCACAGGCATTAAGGAAACTGACTGCTAATATCAATAAGACAAATACATCCTGCGTTTTTATCAATCAGCTGAGAGATAAAATAGGCGTGGTGTTTGGCAATCCGGAAACCACCACCGGAGGAAATGCACTTAAGTTTTATGCCTCTGTCAGACTTGATATACGACGAACCAGTCAGTTAAAAGATGGGGAGGAGATAATTGGAAGCAGGACAAGAGTTAAAATAGTCAAAAATAAACTGGCTCCACCCTTTAGGAAAGCTGATTTTGATATCCTGTATGGTGAGGGAATTTCGCAGCTCGGTGAAATCGTAGACATTGGAGTTGATTTTGAAATTATCAAAAAGAGCGGATCATGGTTCAGCTATGGAGAAACAAAACTTGGACAGGGAAGAGATGCTGTAAAGCAGATACTTAAAGACAATCCTGAATTATACGATGAGCTAAAAGCCAAGGTGTCGGAGGCTCTTAAGAAGTAATTATTCGATTTATAATAAATTTTAAGCTATGAAAAGATATCAGCTAACGGTACTTCTTTTGGTTTTGCTGTTTTCGGCATCCTGCAAGAAAAAAGCTATTATAAGCCAGACCGAATTACAGCCCCGGATAAATAATCAGCTCACTGCCGGGGAAAAGGCTGGAGGCACAATGACCCCTGAGATTATGTGGAAGTTCAGGCGACTAGGCACGTTTGTGCTATCCCCCGATGGGTCATCTGTGGCTTATACAGTTACTGATATTGATCTGCAAACTGAAGCGAGAGTGACCAACATTTACCGGCTACCCTCCACAGGTGGCGATCCGGTGCAGCTTACACTAAACGGTGGAAGTAGTCCGCAATGGTTCAATAACGGCAAATCAATTGTTTACGTCAATTGGGGAAACCTCTGCACTATGAATGCCGATGGCACTGAACAGAAGGAGATTACAGGGCTTTCTGATTTTGAGATCTTTAATATATCACCTGAAGGAACCAAAATCTATTTCACAAGGAGAGTAAAACTCGATCAGACTGCTAATGAGAAGTATAACCTGACACGGGCAAAGGTGAGAATCATTAATGACCTGATGTACCGTCACTGGAATTACTGGAGTGATTTTTCCTACAGTCATATTTTTGTAGCTTCATTTAACGGGAATTCAGTTACTGATGAGAAGGACATAATGAAAGATCAGCGATTTGAATCTCCAACTGCCCCATACTTTGAAGAGGGAGAGATAACCTGGAGCCCCGATGGTAAATATATTGCCTATACTTCGAAAAGACTTACAGGACTTGCAGATGCGCGAAGCACCAATTCTGACATTTTTCTGTATAATGTTTCGGATGGAACCGAGACAAATATTACATCAGATAATAAAGGATATGACAAATACCCTGTATTCTCGCCCGATGGAACAATGATAGCCTACCAGAGCATGGCCCGGGACGGATATGAAAGTGATCTGGACAGGCTTCTTGTATATTATATTAAGGATGGCAAAAGGAAATGGATTACAAGGGATTGGAGCTATGATGCGGAGAGCATTAACTGGGATGGTAATGATATAATATATTTTATAAGCTCCTACCTGGGGACTGCCCAACTATTTAAGACTGTCATAGCCGATGGTAAGGTAACAAAGATTACTGAAGGCAAACATAACCTTGGACCGGTAAATCTGAGATCGGGGGTCATGCTTTCCGGTCTGGTCTCTATGTCGATGGCTCCGGAAATTTCAGTAATTGACTTAAATAGCGGAGAGATAAAACAGATCAGCTCCATAAACAAGCAGATTTATGAATCGATCAGGATGGGAAAGGTTGAGGAGAAGTATATCAAAACTAAAGATAATAAGGATCTTCAGATGTGGATTATTTATCCTCCCGACTTTGACCCATCAAAAAAATATCCATCCCTTTTGTTCTGCAAGGGAGGGCCTCAGGGACCACTTGATCAGAGTTGGTCGTACCGCTGGAATTACCAGATGATGGCTTCTAAAGGCTATATAGTATTTGCCCCGAACCGTCGGGGTAACTCAGGTTTCGGACAGGAGTGGAAAGAACAAATTTCTGGCGATTACGGCGGGGCCAATATTCAGGACTACCTCGATGCAACAGATGCAATGGCAAGCGAGCCATATATCGATAAGGAGAGACTCGGGGCTGTTGGAGCAAGCTACGGAGGCTATTCTGTTTTCTATCTTGCAGGGATGCATGGAGGAAGGTTTAAAGCATTTATTTCACATTGCGGTATGTTTAATTTTACCAGCTGGTATGGTTCCACTGAGGAACTGTGGTTTCCTGATAAAGATATTGAAGGACCATACTGGAACACCCCAGCAAGTTATAAATACTCACCGCATCTGATGTCAGACAATTGGGATACACCAATTCTTATAATTACAGGGGCAAACGACTTCAGGATACCTTACACACAGAGTATGGAAGCCTTTCAGGCGGCTCAGTTGCAGGGAGTTCCAAGCAGGTTTCTATTTTTCGAAGATGAGTATCATTTTGTTACAAGGCCACAGAATGCCGTTATCTGGCAATATGAATTTTTTGAGTGGCTCGAGACTTATCTGAAATAACCTGAGTTGTTCTTGTAACAGTCATTTTATTTCCCGCAGATTTCGCAGATTTCCGCTGATAAAATCTGCGAGTTTCTGCGAAATCAGCGGGAAATATAAATCAATGAAGTTTAAGTAAATCTATTACCTGAACCACTTTTTCCTCATTCGGAAGGTTACCATCTATCCAATGGATGACGGTTCCGCGTTTTTCCATTCCCCTGAACCAGGTCATCTGACGTTTGGCAAACTGATGAATTGCAATTTCAAGGTCACTTACCATTTTTTCGAAGGTCAGTTTACCAGATAAGTAGAGAGTAATATACTTATACTCAAGCCCATAATAAATGAGTATTTCCGCACTTATTCCCTTATCAAGAAGCTGTTTTACTTCATCTATCATCCCTTCATCGAGCCTTTGTCTGAGCCGGTTGGAAATTCTTGAACGACGGGTCTCTCTATCAAACAGAATACCAACAACTAGCGGATTCAATTTTGGAAATAGTCCTTTTTTTGTCTGTCTGTTTCGGTTGAAATGCTCAATTTCTATCGCCCTTATTACACGTTTTTTTGTATCAATATCAGTAATATTATGCAGGTTTTTATAAGTAGATAAAATCTCTCTGAGCTCTTCCAATGGTTTTTTTTCTAATTCTGCCCTCAACCCGCTGTCGGGAGGTACTTCGACCATCTTGTAACCTGAAATAATACTGTCGGCATACATGCCTGACCCACCACATACCACCGGAAAAACATTCCGGGATTTCAGATTCGTAAATACTTTTATGAAATCACGCTGATATTCAAAAACGTTATACTTGTAACCCGGATCTGCAATATCGATCAGGTAATAGGGGATACTTGTGCCATCTATCTTATAATCATCATAATCCTTTCCTGTTCCAAGATTCATATCTCTGTACACCTGCCGGGAGTCGGCACTTAATATCTCTCCTCCCAGGCTTTTGGCCAGAGCTACCGCAAGTGATGTTTTGCCTGATGCAGTTGGTCCGGTAACAACTAATAAATCATACATCGATTTAAATTCCACCCTGATACAGTTAATGATTACGGTAGGAAAAGCAATATACCATAAATTTATTTAATTTTGCGGGCATTCAAATCTGATTTTTTATGGAATTAAAATTCTTCTTATATGGCTTAAAGAATATTCTTTTCTCTCCTGTAAAAGCATGGGAAACAATTGATTCAGAAAATAAGCCTTTAAGAACTGTCAGAGACAGTTTCCTGTTTCCGTTACTAATTCTGGTAACAATCACCGCTTTTACCGGATCCCTGCTCTTTACAAATACAGAATTATCCCCTGTTTATTCGGTATTTACGGGGATTAAATGGTTCCTGATCTTCTTCATAACCATTTATCTGACATCTTTTATGACCGGCGAGATCACATTTCCTCTTGATCTGGGGAAAGATTTTTCTGTTTCATTCAGGCTGATTGTTTATTCAATAACACCATTTATTCTATGTCAGATACTCAGCCGGCTTTTTGAATCTCTTTTGTTTGTGAATGTTATCGGACTTTATGGCATGTATATTTTCTGGACAGGATCAGAAAAACTATTGAATCCTCCTCATTATAAAAAGATGCCTTTGCTTATTGCCGCTATAATCACTCTGGCGGCTGTTTATATTGGTACGAGTATATTGCTAAATATGCTTACAGACAGAATATATTTTGCGTTTTTTGCTTAACTGCCAGGGATGAAAGGAGGAACCGGAAATATTGTAATAAAGAATAAAAAGGCTTCTCACGATTATGAGTTTCTCGAAAAATTTATTGCCGGTATCAAACTTACCGGAACTGAAATAAAATCTATCAGGCTGGGAAAGGCTACAATTTCTGATACCTATTGTCTTTTTGAGAACGGAGAGATGTACCTGAGAGGGATGCATATTTCGGAGTACTGGTGGGGTAACCTTAATAATCACGATCCGATACGCGACCGTAAGCTGCTTCTGAACAAGAGGGAGTTAAGAAAAATAGAAAAATAGAAAGAAAAGTTAAAGAGACCGGACTTACTATCATCGTAATAAAAGTCTTTATCAACGACAGAGGTCTGGCCAAAGCTGAAATAGCTATCTCAAAAGGGAAAAAGGAATACGACAAGCGTGAAACCCTCAAACGTAAGGATGCAACCAGGGAAATGGACAGAATGAGAAAGGTTTAATTAAAAGTTTGGACTAAGCAGATATCTGGAATAGAACTTAACAATATAATTAACAGCCTCATCTGAAGTATCTACCAGTGTAAAAATATCAAGGTCCGCCGGAGAAATGGTGTGCTCCGACTCAAGCATCTCGGCTTTCATCCATTCTACCAGTCCGCCCCAGTATTTTTTACCAACAAGAATGATGGGGAATTTACCAATTTTGCGGGTCTGGATCAGCGTCATTGCCTCAAACAATTCATCGAAAGTACCAAAGCCTCCCGGCAATGCAATGAAGCCCTGTGCATATTTCATAAACATTACCTTTCTGATAAAGAAATGATCGAATGTTATTAATTTATCGGCATCAATAAAAGGATTGGCACGTTGCTCAAACGGAAGGTCAATATTTATACCCACTGACTTACCGTTTCCCCGTTTGGCCCCTTTATTGGCAGCTTCCATTATTCCTGGGCCACCACCAGTTATAACTCCATAGCCATTCTGCGTCAGTTTAAAGGCAATATCTTCAGCCAGCTTATAGTATTTGTCATTGTATTTTGTTCTGGCCGATCCAAAAACCGAGACGCATGGTCCGATACGGGCAAGTTTCTCAAACCCCTCAACCAGTTCTGAAATTATCTTGAATACCCTCCATGAATCAGTTGTATGAATTTCATGCCAGGTCTTCTCGGTAAATGCATCTTTAATAAGGTCGGCTGGTTTCTCCATTACATGGTTTATATTATGTTATTAATTCAAATATAATTAAATTCTCATCTTTTAAGTTCGCTGCTCAGATATTTTCCGGTATAACTTTCACTACACTCAGCAAGCTCCTCTGGTGATCCTGAGAAAAGAATATTTCCACCAGCTTTTCCGCCCTCTTTCCCAAGATCAATTATATAATCTGCCATCTTTACTACATCCAGGTTGTGTTCAATAACAATAACAGTATTTCCTCTGTCAACAAGTTTATTAAGAACTACCAGCAACACTCTGACATCCTCAAAGTGAAGTCCTGTTGTAGGTTCATCGAGGATATAAAGAGTTTTACCCGTATCGCGTCTTGCGAGCTCAGTAGCCAGCTTTACCCGTTGTGCCTCCCCTCCTGAGAGAGTAGTGGATTGTTGCCCTAATTTTATATAGCCAAGCCCGACATCCTGAATGGTTTTTATCTTATGATAAATAGAAGGGACATTCGCAAAATACTCTACAGCCATGTTCACAGTCATCTCCAGAACATCGCTGATAGACTTTCCTTTATATTTAACTTCGAGAGTCTCTCTGTTATATCTTTTCCCGTTACATTCAGTACAATGGACATAGACATCAGGAAGAAAGTTCATTTCAATAGTTTTCATACCCGCTCCCTCACAACCCTCACAACGCCCGCCCTTTACATTGAACGAAAACCTGCCGGCGCCAAATCCCCTTATTTTGGCTTCTGTTGTTTGTTCAAAGAGTTTTCTGATATCTGTAAAAACGCCGGTGTAAGTTGCCGGGTTAGAACGTGGAGTCTTGCCAATAGGCGACTGATTAACTTCTATAACCTTGTCGAGGTGTTCTAATCCCGATAAATCTTCGTATGGCAATGGTGATTGTCCCGAATGATGAAATTTCCTTGCTAGGGCAGGGTGCAGCGTCTGGTTGATCAGGGAAGACTTCCCGCTTCCCGATACCCCTGTGATACATATAAGAGTGCCAAGGGGTAAACTAACATTAACGTTATTAAGGTTATGGCCTGATGCCCCGGTTAGTACCAGTAATTTGCCATTTCCTTTCCTTCTGTCTGCAGGTATCTCAAATCGCTTTTTATTATTTAGATATGATGCAGTAAGCGTATCAGTTTTCATAAGCTCCTCCGGCCTGCCTTGTCCCACCACAAGGCCTCCGTGACGGCCTGCACCCGGACCCATATCAATTACATAATCAGCCGACAGGATCATCTCCTTATCGTGTTCAACAACTATTACGGAATTACCGGCATCTCTCAACTGTTTTAAGGCCTCAATCAGTCTCCTGTTATCTCTCTGATGCAATCCGATACTCGGCTCATCGAGAATATATAAAACATTAACGAGGCGTGAGCCGATCTGAGTTGCAAGCCTTATCCTCTGGCTCTCTCCTCCGGATAGGGTCCTTGATCCCCTGTTAAGTGAAAGATACTCCAATCCTACTTCCAGAAGAAAGCCAAGCCTTGCCCTGATCTCTTTAAGTATCTCTGCGGCAATCTGTTTTTGCTTTCCTGTCATCCGCTCCTCAATTCCATCGAGAAAAGCCGACAGATCTTTTATATCCATGGAAGAGAGTTCACCGATGTTCTTTCCGGCTATTCTGAAGAAAAGGGATTCTTTCTTAAGGCGTGAACCATTGCACTCAGGACAAACATTATATTGAACATACTGATCTTTTATCCTGGATCCGCTTTTCTGCCCGTTTACAACTTCAATATTTCCAACGAAATTAACAACCCCTTCAAATGTCAGAAAATAGTTTGAACTCATTCCCAACGGTGTATTTGATAGTTTAAGTACTTCATCGGACCCGTAAAGAACTTTATTCAGAACATCCGCAGGAATCTCTTTTATTGGAGTATCAAGGGTAAATCCGTTTTTTTCAGCAATAGCCTCAATCTGCCAGAAGATCCAAATATTCCTGTATTTTCCAAGTGGCTCAATTCCTCCTTTGCGTATGCTAAGCTCCCTGTCAGGGATAAGTTTATCTTCATTTATACTGGATATTTCACCGAGACCGTTGCAATGAGGACATGCCCCCTGAGGTGAGTTGAAAGAGAATGTATGAGGAGCAGGTTCATTGTACGACAATCCTGTCACCGGACACATAAGATGCCGGCTGAAATAGCGCGGTTCATTTGTTTCAGGATCAAGAACCATCATAATCCCTTCACCCTGATCGAGTGACATAATAATAGAATCGTGAAGCCTCTTGTCAGTTGTTTCTCCTACTTTGAATTTATCTATTACAAGTTCAATATAGTGGGTTTTATACCTGTCAAGTCTAATTCCGGGGGTAAGCTCCCTGATCTCATTATTGATCCGGACATTCAGGAAACCTTTTCTTCTGAGTTGTTCAAATAACTCCTTATAATGCCCTTTCCTTCCTTTTACTACCGGAGAGAGGAAATATACCTTTTTCCCGGCAAAACGGCTTTTTACAAGGTCGAGAATTTGTTCATCAGTATACTTCACCATTTTTTCGCCGGAAGCATATGAGTATGCTTCTCCTGCCCGGGCATAAAGCAAACGAAGGAAATCATAAATATCCGTAATTGTCCCTACAGTCGACCGGGGATTCTTATTTGTCGTTTTCTGTTCAATTGATATAACAGGACTCAATCCTGTTATCTTATCAACATCAGGTCGTTCCATACCACCGAGAAACTGACGGGCGTAAGCTGATAGTGTTTCCATATAACGCCTTTGTCCTTCGGCATAAATGGTATCAAAAGCCAGCGAAGACTTCCCGCTCCCACTCAATCCTGTAATGACAACAAGCTTGTTCCGTGGAATGGTTACATCAATATTCTGTAAATTATGTACCCTGGCACCAAGTACATTAATTTCCTCATTCATAGCGTTCTCCTTCTTAAAGGATCAATTCAAAAGTTCAGTTTTTTCGATACTTCTCATCCCATCGGAAGGAATTTTAATAAGGTATACCTTGTTGGACCGGGGAGTAAGAAATGGTTTTCTGAGCCAGGGATTAAGAAATTTAAGTATCTTATAGTTCGTGCCGTATTTTTCAGCGAAAGCAGAGAAATCTGTTATAGAGCTATCCACTTTAACCTCGTAATATTTTAGTTCGGGATACAGATCATCCTTTCCCAAATCAAAACCATATCTGACCGGATCTGTAATGACCAGCTTATAGGCAACAGCCCTGAATATGTATCTTGAGGTCTCCTCATTCAGCAAAAGATCATAATAGTTATTCTGCTTCTGAATACCTATCTGCTCATCAAGTCCTGCCCTTCCGCCATTGTATGATGCAGCTGCAAGAGTCCAGTTCCCGTATTTCCCATATGACCTCCTGAAGTACTCACAGGCAAACTGTGTTGATCTCTCTACATTATACCGTTCGTCAACAACAGTGTTTATCTCCATACCCTCTTCTCTCCCTGTTTCAGGCATAATCTGCCAGAATCCAGTTGCCCCAACCGGCGAGATCATATTGCTGAATTCACTTTCAGCAGCAACAAGATATTTGAAATCGTCCGGAATATTATTTTCCTTAAGGATCTTTTCGATTACGGGAAGGTACCTGTTCGCCCTTTTAATGATCATAATTGTCGATGAGTGCCTGTATGCACTTGTGAGTATCTCGCGTTCAAGACTCTCCCGTGTGTCAAAATTCTCTAAAGGCATTCTCTCTCCGGCGAATGATACTTCCACAGGCAACTTAAATGACTGTATCGAATAAACGGTATCAAAAAGATTTGCTTCGGTTCCGGTATTTCCACCTGAACCTTTGAATCCGAGAACCGTAGAAAGCAAGATGAAACCGGAACATACAATTATGAGGGCAGTAAATAGTGTTTTCCTTTGTATATTGATCATAATAATGGCTGAAATAAATAAACTGCAAAGGTAACATTATTACGTCTTTTTTGTTCTTTTTACCAAAGCAAATTCAAAAGTGATTCATCAAAACGGAGAAGTACAGAGAGAATAATGTGCACGGCATACTTCGACCAGGCTCTACAAAAGGGTCACAATTGTTATAGAACCGTAATCCAAAAGTTGTTATGGTTTTTAAGGATGTCAGAACTTGTAAGACAAGCCTGAAAAAAGGCCAAATGAATAAGGGTGAGAATCGGCACCATTCAGGCTTGAAAATGGATTCAGGTAGTATCTCAGTGTTGGTTCAATATTAAAAGAGAGTTTCGCCGAAAAACTATATTCAACACCCATTCCCAAAGAACTGCTGACACTTACCGGATTAAGTCCCTCAGTTTCTCCAACCTGAATCTTACTTCCACCGGCTTTGGCGTATACAAAATTATTAAGAAGCATATTGTATGACAACCCTCCTATCAGATTCAGATCTATAGCCTTGTCTACGAATTTGTATCTTAAAACTACAGGTAATTCAAGAAAACTGAATTTCTGAAGTAGATTATCGTTTAAAGGCTTAAGATTAGCCTTTTTCGGATCGAAAACATCGTTTGTATATTCAGTATTAATCCGTTCAACCGGCCCCGTTGCAATAAGAAATACATCGGCATTATTGGTTTTTATCTTTCCACTAGAAGTAAGAACTTCAAAATTGTTTGCCCCTTTAGTATAATCATACTTTTCAAAACCGCTGAATGTACTTACGTCTTCCAGGTTTTGTCCCATGGTAGAGTAATACAAACCTGTCTGAATTGTAAAACGCTTATTAATCTTATAAGCAACAGCCACCCCTCCTGTATAAGACATAAGAGACTGCTCGGATGAGGCCAGCATCTTTGAGAGATCATTCCCATTTGTACTTATCCTTGAATAATAAGTTGGCGAAGCCAGAGCTCCAATTGACCATTTTTCTGTATTCTTAACTGAATTTGTTTCCGGCATAAATACTGGTAAAGTTTCTGGTATCACAAGTACTTTTTCGGAATTGGCGGAAAGATTTGTAGTAAAGTGACTATGTTGAAGCAATTGCATTTCCGGGGACATTCCATTTATCTCCTGAAAGTCAGGAAGATTTGACACATGAACAGATCCGGTAAAAATCTCAGATTTTAAGTTTTGCATGACAGTTGTCTGAGAGCTCTGTGATGTTTCAGACACAGGTGTACCAATAGTCATCTTATCGACAAGTTCCTTTGACACAGGGGTTAAAAAAGGTGTCCCGGCTTCAATATTCATCGATACATAATTAAATTCCGGGAATGTAACCACATCCTTACTTAACCTGTATGCAAAGAAGCTAATAGTAGTAATAGCTACGATAGCGGCAGCGGTTTTAAGTAATATATATTTATGTGGTTTTACTCTGATCACGGGCTGTAAATTATCCCAAACCTCGGGTGGCGGAAGTACCTCATAATCCTTGAGTCCGTTTCTGAATACCAGATCTATATTTGCCCGCCTGTCATCCATTTGCAGTTCTCTTCTTAATTCCTGTATAGGACCCGACTCTTCTTTGGAGAATCATTCTGGCCCGTGAAAGATTCGATTTGGAAGTACCCTCTGAAATTTTCACCATTTTGCTTATCTCCTTGTGTGAATAACCTTCTATAGCAAATAGATTAAACACCATTCTGTATTTCGGAGGTAATTCCCTTATTATTTCAAGCAGGTCATTTGCTTCCAAACCTGCATAATCATTATTATCAGGTTCAGCATCGGGTTCCTGAATAGCATCAATATCATCGACCCTGTAAAGGTTATGCCTGCTCCTGAATTTCTCAAGAGCTGTATTAACAGTTATCCGGCGCATCCATCCTTCGAAAGAACCCTCATGTTTGTAATGACCCAGATGCTCAAAGATCTTTATGAATCCTTCCTGTAAAATATCCCTGGCTTCTTCATCATTTCCTGAATACTGGAGACACGCGGCATATAACTTTGAAGCATACCTTCTGTACAGGAGTTCCTGATCTCTCCTGTCACCGGCCAGACAACCTTTTATTATTTTTTTTATCTCGGTCAAGGTATTT
>JANNKF010000267.1:0-3907 GCA_031396165.1 Bacteroidales bacterium
CTAAAGAAAAAGATGTTGCTGCCCAGACAGGATTAAAGAAAATTGAACAGGCTAAACTTGTAGGGAAACTACTTGCTACCAAATGCAAAGAAAAGGGCATTGAAAAGGTTGTTTTCGACAGAAGCGGTTATAAATATCATGGCAGAGTAAAATCATTGGCTGATGCAGCCCGCGAAGGCGGATTAAAATTCTAATGAATTATGGGAAACGGTATAAGAAAAGTTAAAACCAGCGATCTCGAGCTTAAAGACAGGCTTGTTAGTATTCAGAGAGTAACAAAAGTTACCAAAGGGGGTAGAACATTCAGTTTTTCTGCGATCGTTGTGGTCGGAAATGAAGACGGAATTGTTGGCCACGGTCTTGGTAAAGCCAGTGAGGTAACTACTGCAATTGCAAAAGGTATTGAAGATGCTAAGAAGAATCTGATAAAAGTACCTGTTCATAATGGTACAATACCTCATGAGCAGATTGCCAAATTCGGCGGTGCAAAAGTATTCATCAAACCCGCATCTCCGGGAACCGGTGTTAAGGCTGGTGGAGCTATGCGTGCTGTACTGGAGAGTGTTGGTGTTCACAATGTGCTTGCGAAGTCTAAAGGTTCATCAAACCCTCACAACCTCGTGAAAGCAACATTTGCTGCACTTCTCGAAATGAGAGATGCATTCTCAATTGCTGAACACAGAGGTGTTGCAATGGATAAAGTTTTTAACGGTTAGTAAAGAAGATTACGATGGCAAAAATTCGTATCACTCAGGTGAAAAGTAAAAACGGAAAACCAGAAAGACAAAAGAGAACTCTTGAAGCTCTCGGTATCCGTAAATTAAACCATAGCGTTGAACATGAAGCTACACCCCAGATTTTAGGTATGGTAGTAAAGGTTAGCCATTTGGTTAAAGTTGAAAATATTTAAGGTATTAAACACATTTATAATACAAAGTTATGGATTTGAGTAACTTAAGACCTGCTAAAGGATCGGTTAAAAAAGGAAAGCGTCTCGGTAGGGGCCAGGGCTCCGGTAAAGGTGGAACATCCACCAGAGGACATAAAGGCGCAAAATCCAGATCAGGTTATAGTAAGAAAGTAGGATTTGAAGGAGGGCAGATGCCACTTCAGAGACGTGTTCCAAAATACGGTTTCAAAAATATTAACCGCAAAGAGTATAAAGGTATTAATTTAAGTACCCTTCAGACTATTGCAGAAAAACATAATATTGAAAAAATCGACTTTGAGATACTTATACAGGCCGGATATGTTTCGAAAAATGCAAACGTTAAAATTCTGGGTAAAGGAATTCTTGACAGAAAACTCGAAGTTCATGCCCATGCATTCAGCAAATCAGCTGTAGAAGCAATTGAAGCACTAAAGGGAACCGCTGTAATACTGTAATTTCATGAGACTGATTCAGACAATAAAAAATATCTTTAAGATAGAAGATCTCCGGGCGAGGCTACTCTATACTTTTGGAATAATTTTATTATACAGACTGGGCAAATATGTTACCCTTCCGGGTATAGACCCAAGTCAATTGGCAAACCTTCAGGATCAGACATCTTCTGGTATCATGGGACTTCTTGACATGTTTTCGGGGGGTGCATTTTCACAGGCGTCAATCTTTGCCCTGGGGATCATGCCTTATATCTCCGCATCTATTGTGGTTCAATTGCTTGGAATAGTATTTCCATATTTCCAGAAACTGCAGAAGGAAGGAGAAAGCGGCAGACGTAAAATGAATCAGTATACACGGTATCTGACTGTGGGTATTCTTATTTTACAGGCCCCGACTTACCTCGTTAACCTTCATGCCCAATTACCAACATCAGCATTTATTCTTACAGGTACCTTCTTTACTGTGTCGTCTGTAATAATCCTTACAGCCGGTACTATGTTTGTTATGTGGCTGGGAGAAAAAATAACCGATAAAGGTATAGGTAACGGGATTTCACTTATAATAATGATTGGTATCGTTGCCCGACTCCCGGCAAACTTCGTGTTTGAAGCAGGAACAAGGATGAACGGTGCAGGAGGTGCTATTGCTCTTATAGTTGAGGTTCTGTTTCTCTTTTTGGTTGTACTTGGAACGATACTGCTGGTACAGGGTACACGACGTGTTCCTGTTCAGTATGCCAGAAGGATAGTCGGAAATAAACAGTATGGTGGTGTTCGTCAGTATATCCCTCTTAAGGTGAATGCGGCAGGTGTTATGCCTATCATTTTTGCTCAGGCGATCATGATGCTGCCGATTATTATTGCAGGTTATTCAAATTCAAGTTCAGGTTTTGTTGTTGCATTCTCGAATATGTACGGTTTCTGGTATAATCTGGTAACAGCAATACTGATTATTGTATTTACATATTTCTATACTGCGATTACAATAAATCCGGTACAGATGGCTGAGGATATGAAGAAAAACGGTGGATTTATTCCTGGGATTAAACCCGGAAGAAAAACAGTTGAATTTTTCGATACTATTATGTCGAGAATCACATTACCTGGTTCTGTTTTTCTTGCAATTGTTGCAATTCTTCCCTCACTGGCAGTTAAGGCAACAGTAACACCTCAGTTTGCACAATTCTTTGGAGGCACATCACTTCTGATCCTTGTAGGAGTCATACTTGACACACTGCAACAGATTGAAAGTCATTTGCTTATGCGTCATTACGATGGTCTGATGAAGTCAGGCCGTGTTAAAGGAAGATCAGGCGCTGTTACAGCGATTTAAATAGTTTAGCGTTCTTTGATGTTGTATTTTAAGACTGATGAAGAGGTCGGGTTGTTAAGAGAAAGCAATTTACTGGTGTCGAAAACACTTGCTGAACTTGCTTCGCTTATAAAACCTGGGATTACCACTCTTTATCTCGATGAAATTGCTGAATCGTTCATTCGCGATAATGGTGCGACTCCGGCTTTTAAGGGATATGGTGGTTTTCCGAATACTCTCTGCACATCTGTCAACGACGAAGTGGTTCACGGAATCCCATCAGGTTATGTACTTCAGGAGGGAGATATTATATCAGTCGATTGTGGAGTGATATTAAATGGATGGTACGGCGATAGTGCTTATACTTTTCCTGTAGGGAATATCAGTGAAGAGGTAAAAAGACTGCTCGTTTTTACACGGGCTTCTCTTGAGGAAGGAGTTAAGGAGGCTGTTGCCGGAAACAGGGTTGGAGACATCTCTTACGCAGTTCAGACCAAAGCGGAAAGCGGAGGTTATTCTGTGGTCAGAGATCTGGTAGGTCATGGGTTAGGAAGAAAATTGCATGAACCGCCTGAAGTCGCTAACTGGGGAAAGAAGGGAGCAGGTCCAAAAATGGAAAAGGGTCTTGTTATCTGTATTGAACCGATGATCAACGCCGGGAAAAAGGAGACGATACAAATGAGAGACGGCTGGACAATTAAAACAGCTGATGGCAGACCCTCCGCACATTTTGAATATGCCGTTGCGGTTGACAAAGGGAAAGCAGATGTTTTAACCACTTTTGAGTTTATAGATAAAGTTTTAAATAAAATGTAATTGTATGGCGAAACAAGCATCAATTGAGCAGGATGGCACCATCATAGAAGCCCTTTCAAATGCAATGTTCAGGGTGGAACTCGAAAACGGTCATGTGATAACAGCACATATTTCGGGAAAAATGAGGATGCACTATATAAAGATCCTGCCAGGCGATAAAGTAAAAGTTGAAATGTCACCATATGATTTAACTAAAGGAAGAATAACATTCAGGTATAAATAAGAAATATTAACGGTAATGAAAGTAAGAGCATCTGTTAAAAAGCGCAGCGCTGACTGTAAAATCGTCAGGCGAAAAGGTCGCATTTACGTTATTAATAAGAAAAATCCCAAGTTCAAACAGAGACAGGGATAATTTTAACTAATTTTGCAACTCATTTAAGAAAAGTTTTA
>JANNKF010000271.1:0-3739 GCA_031396165.1 Bacteroidales bacterium
GTAAACTTGCGGTAAACTTCTCAACCCAGGCTGCATATTGGCTTTGCGTTCCATCTTATTTTGTAATTATGTATTATGCTTTCATAGGCCATAAAGCCGGGAAATAGTATGGGTTACGATCTTTGTCAAATATTTGAATACTTTAATACTGAAGGTACTTTCCTGACAGGGGAACCATATGGAAGTGGTCATATTCATGACACCTTCCTTATTGAAACCGCAGAGACAGGAAAGGATGATTATATATTGCAAAGACTCAACAATAAGATCTTCAAAAATATACCTGAACTTCAGAACAATATTGAAAGGGTGACAGTTCACTTACGCAATAAGCTGGCTAAAATACCAGGGTCTGATATTAAAAGAGAGTGCCTCCGACTAATACCCGCTAAAGACGGCAAAAGCTGGATAACCGATAAAGAAGGTAATTTCTGGAGGATGTATATATTTATATCCAATCATCGCTCCTATAATACCGTTGATAGTCCTGATAAAGCTTTTGAAGGTGGAAAAGCGATTGGCAGATTTCAGGCTATGCTTTCTGATATGCCGGGAGGGCAACTGAAGGAGACAATTCCATTTTTTCATAATATTGAGAAGCGTCTCCAGACGTTTAACCTCAAGGTAAGTGAAAATCCGGTCGGACGTGCAGAGTCAGTTTCTGAAGAGATTTATCAGTTTCTTTTAAGGGCAGAAGAAATGAAAATTATCCTCACGCTAGGAAGTGAAGGAAAAATTCCCCTTAGAATAACCCACAATGACACAAAATTCAATAACATTCTCCTCGACGAGAATGACAAGGCACTCTGCGTTATAGACCTCGATACAGTTATGCCCGGTTTTGTTCACTACGATTTTGGAGATGCAATAAGAACCGTTACTAACAGCACTACAGAAGATGAAACAGATCTTTCAAAGGTTAAAATGAACCTACAACTGTTTGAGGCTTATGCACAGGGGTACCTTTCTGAGTCAGGGGAGACTCTGAATGATACAGAAAAAGAGTACCTGGCTTTTGCTCCGAGATTAATCACCTATACAATAGCTTTACGTTTCCTTACTGATTATATTGATGGTGATAACTATTTCAAGATACACAGGGAGCATCATAATCTGCAGAGAGCAAGGGCCCAGTTGAAACTCGTTATGAGTATGGAAGAGCAGTATGATGAGATGAGGAGGGTTATCAGCAGACTTACCTAGGTACTGGTTACTGGTTACTGGTTACTGGTTACGGATCCTGGGTAGTGGGTAGCTCAAGCAACAAGCAACAAGCAACAAGCAACCAGCAACAAGCAACCAGCAACAAGCAACCTGTAACAATAATATATACTGCCAGGATATGGATTGGACTAAGGACGAGATCAGAATTCTGAAAACACTTAATAACCCGGATAAAATTCAGGGATTCCTGGATTCAATCGAGTATAATCCAAACTATGAATGCAGGTCCCCAAGGTGGGTAATTAAGAAGAGATCAGCACATTGCTTTGAAGGAGCACTCTTTGCCGCATCTGCAATGCAATTCATTGGTTATAAACCACTTATTGTCGATATGAAGGCCTATAATGATGATGATCATGTAATTGCAGTTTTCAAAGATCGTGGTCACTGGGGGGCTATAGCAAAATCGAATTTCACGTCTTTAAGGTTCAGGGAACCTGTTTATCGCTCATTACGCGAATTAATAATGTCGTACTTTGACTTCTTTTTCAATACTTCTGGAGATAAATCCCTTCGCTCTTACTCTCTCCCATTGGACCTTACAAATTATAGTACCAGGAACTGGACTACCACGGATGAGGACCTTGAATATATAGGTGATAAACTTGAGAATATGCACCATTATCCGGTTATAGACAAATTTATGATAAAGAATCTCAGTAAAGCAAGTGACCTGATGCTAAAGGCAGGAATGCTTGGGTCAAATGCAGACGGACTTTTTAAGCCGGTATAGGAAAAAAGGGAGAAGCGGAGAAAGGGAGACGGGATGACGAAGTGAGCAGGATAATTTTAAACGGTCGAAAAAACAATTTACCTATTTAACTGTTTAGCTTAATATTATAAACATTACCTTCGATATGGTCGAAGGTTTTTTTGTAATAACCCTGAAATTGTCTATTTTTGACACCACTAAAAACATAGGGTAGTATGGATTTATCTGGCAAGTATTATAAAGCCTTCAACGACCGGCAGGAGGCAATTAAAAAACAATATAGTCCAAAGCAGGCTGAAAAACAGCATGCAAAAGGTAAGTTAACAGCTTTTGAACGCATCAATTTGCTTTTTGATAATGGTACTTTTGAAGAGATAGACGCATTTGTTACACCAGCTGATCAGCCAGTGGAATTTGGGAAGGTAGAACGGTATTATGGCGATGGAGTGATAGTTGGACATGGAAAGGTAAATGGACGTCTCATTTTTGCGTATGCCCAGGATTTTACAATAATGGGAGGTTCACTTGGAATAGTACATGCAAAAAAAATAGCAAAGATCCAGGAGATGGCTCTGAAAATGGGCTCACCTATTATCGCGCTCATTGATTCCGGTGGGGCCAGAATTCAGGAAGGGGTCGCAAGTCTCAGTGGTTATGCTGGAATTTTTCACAATATAATTCACTCCTCAGGCATTATTCCGCAGATCTCTGTGATACTTGGTCCGGCAGCAGGCGGTGCAGTGTATGCTCCAGCCCTTACCGACTTTGTTTTCATGGTGAATCACACAAGCTACATGTTTGTCACCGGACCAAATGTAGTAAAAGAGGTACTCAATGAGGATGTAACATCAGATGGACTTGGTGGCGCTGAGGTACATGCCAGAAAAAGCGGGGTGGCACAAATGATTTACGATGATGAGGAAAACACAATCCTGGCGTTAAAGAAATTCCTCTCCTACCTTCCTTCAAATAATGTCGAAAACCCTCCAGTGGTAACCGATGACGGTTCAATTGGTGACTATAATGAAAAACTCAGAGATATTGTTCCTGAGGATCCAAATAAAGCTTACGACGTAAAAGACGTTATAAATCAAATAGTTGACCGAAACAGTTTCTTTGAAACAGCTGAGCTTTTCGGTGCCAGCCTGGTTACCGGCTTTGGAAGGCTGAAAGGAAAAACTATAGGAGTTGTGGCTAATCAACCAAAAGTTTTGGCAGGTGTTCTTGATATTGACTCCTCTGTTAAGGGAGCAAGATTTATCCGCTTTTGTGATGCATTCAATATTCCAATTCTTACTCTTGAAGATGTACCAGGTTTTCTTCCTGGTGTCGATCAGGAACATGCGGGTATAATCAGACATGGAGCAAAATTGCTTTTTGCATACAGTGAGGCTACTGTTCCAAAAATAACAGTAATTCTGAGGAAAGCTTACAGAGGTGCATTTATTGTGATGAACAGTAAAAATCTTGGAGGAGATTTCAGCTTTGCCTGGCCTTCTGCTGAAATAGCAGTTATGGGGCCTGATGGAGCCGTTGCTATTCTATATCGCAGGGAACTTGCCGCAGCGCCAAATCCTGTCGAACTTAAAAAAGAACTTGTTAAAAAATACCGGGATAAGATCGCTAATCCATTCATTGCGGATGAACTAGGCTACATTGATGAGGTAATTGATCCTGCTGTTACCCGGAAAAAGATACTATCAGCACTTAATGCTCTCAGCAATAAATGGGTTAAAGTACCAGCCAGGAAACATGGGAATATGCCATTATAAAGGCGGAAGGTAGTAGGCAGTAGGCAGTAGG
>JANNKF010000282.1:0-5606 GCA_031396165.1 Bacteroidales bacterium
TGATGATCTGAGCAAAATAGAGCAGGTTGCAAGAATATCAGCAAATGATGATGAAGAGATAGGTAAGCTTATTGCAGAAGCAATGGGTAAAGTTCATAAAGAAGGTGTTATTACAGTTGAAGAATCAAAAGGTACCACAACCTCAGTAGAAGTTGTTGAAGGAATGCAATTCGACCGTGGATATATCTCTGCATATTTTGTAACCAATGCTGAGAAGATGGAAGCAGATCTCGAGAACCCGTATATTCTTATCTACGACAAGAAGGTTTCCACAATGAAAGATATGCTTCCTGTACTTGAAGCAACAGCTCAGACCGGACGTCCATTATTAATTATTTCTGAAGACGTAGAAGGAGAAGCTCTTGCAACTCTGGTTGTAAACCGTTTACGCGGCTCTCTCAGAGTTTGCGCAGTTAAAGCCCCCGGATTTGGCGACAGAAGAAAAGAGATGCTTGAAGATATAGCTATTCTTACAGGAGGTACTGTTATTTCAGAAGAAAAAGGTCTGAAACTTGAACATACAACTCTTGACATGCTTGGTACAGCTGAAAAGATTACTGTTAACAAGGAGAATACCACTATTGTTAACGGTGCAGGTGACAAAGATATGATCAAAGCACGCGTTGCACAGATCAGACAGCAAATGACTACCACAACATCTGATTATGACAAGGAGAAACTTCAGGAACGTCTTGCAAAACTCGCAGGCGGAGTTGCAGTTCTTTATATTGGTGCAGCTTCAGAAGTTGAGATGAAAGAGAAGAAAGACCGCGTTGATGATTCACTTCATGCAACACGTGCTGCTATTGAAGAAGGAATTGTTCCTGGTGGTGGTGTTGCTTACATCCGTGCACAGAGTGCTCTCGAAGGATTTAAAGGTGACAATGATGACCAGACAGTGGGTATCGAAATAATTAAACGTGCAATTGAAGAACCTTTACGTCAGATTGCAACAAACGCTGGACAAGAGGGTGCTGTTGTTGTACAGAATGTTAAAGCAGGAAAAGCTGATTATGGCTATAATGCACAGACAGACAAATATGAGAAACTTTATGCAGCCGGTGTTATTGACCCTGCCAAAGTAACCCGTGTAGCACTTGAGAATGCTGCTTCGGTTGCAGGTATGTTCCTTACCACAGAAGCTGTTGTTGTTGAGATGAAAGAAGATCATCCTGCTATGCCTCCACAGGGTATGGGTGGCGGTATGGGTGGTATGATGTAATATCACATTTTACATATAATATATTACGGTAGAGACAGGATGCATCCTGTCTCTACTTTTTATACCATCCTGTCTCTACTTTTTATACCACCCTGTCTCTACTTTTTATACCATCCTGTCTCTACCTGTTTATACCAACCTCATATCATTTTTTAATTTTATATATTTGCACCTGATTTAAAGCACGATTATTGAATGAATAATATCCGGAATTTCTGCATAATAGCTCATATTGATCATGGTAAGAGTACACTGGCTGACAGGTTATTGGAGAAGACCAATACCATAACTGAAAGGGATTACCAGGCTCAGATACTCGACGATATGGACCTTGAGAGGGAGAGGGGGATTACGATTAAGAGTCATGCTATCCAGATGGAGTATTTCCACGACGGGAAAAAGTACATTCTCAATCTTATCGACACCCCGGGACATGTTGATTTTTCATATGAAGTATCACGATCAATAGCTGCATGTGAGGGAGCTCTCCTTGTAATTGATGCTACACAGGGGATACAGGCTCAGACAATATCGAATCTTTATATGGCAATTGACCATGACCTTGAGATAATCCCTGTGCTGAACAAAATGGATATGGCTTCTGCAATGCCTGAAGAGGTAAAAGACCAGATCGTTGATCTTGTTGGCTGCAAAAGGGAAGATATAATCGAAGCCAGCGCAAAAACCGGTATGGGAGTAGAACTCATTCTTCGTGAAATTGTCAAAAGGGTTCATGCGCCGGCAGGCGACCCTGAAGCACCTCTGCAGGCCCTTATTTTTGACTCTATATTCAACTCATTCAGAGGTATTATTGCCTATATTAAGATTGTAAATGGTACAGTCAGAAAAGGCGACAGGGTTAAGTTTGTGAATACCGATCATGAATATAACGCCGAAGAGATCGGTGTGCTGAAATTGAAGCAGGACCCCCGAAACATAATGAGTGTTGGAGATGTTGGTTATATAATTACCGGTGTGAAAGCCTCAGCTGAAGTAAAAGTTGGCGATACCATAACACAAGCAAAAAATCCCTGCGATAAAGCAATTTCAGGATTTGAGGATGTTAAACCAATGGTTTTTGCTGGTATCTATCCTGTAGATGCTGATGATTATGAGGATCTTAGAATATCAATTGAAAAGTTGCAGCTTAACGATGCATCGCTCACCTTTATTCCGGAATCATCTGCAGCACTCGGATTTGGATTCCGTTGCGGATTCCTTGGATTGCTGCATATGGAAATTATTCAGGAACGCCTCGACAGGGAGTTTGATATGGATGTGATTACAACTGTTCCAAACGTATCATTCAAAGCCTATACTACAAAAGGGGAGGAGATTGATGTTCATAACCCGTCAGGACTTCCTCCAGTTAATCATTTGGAACGAATTGAGGAGCCTTATATCTCCGCACAGGTAATTACTCTTTCGGAGTATGTCGGATCAATAATGACATTGTGCATCGACAAGAGAGGTGTTTTAAAGAACCAGGTCTATCTGACCCGTGACAGAGTGGAATTAACTTTTGAAATGCCGCTTGCAGAGATTGTTTTTGATTTTTACGATAAATTGAAGAGTATCTCAAAAGGATACGCCTCCTTTGATTACTATTATATAGCTTACCAGAAGGCTGACCTTGTCAGACTTGATATATTGCTTAACGGCGAAATGGTTGATGCCCTCTCCACGCTTATTTACCGGGGACATGCATATGAATTCGGACGTAAAATGTGTATTAAACTGAAAGAACTCATACCGCGTCAGCAATTCGATATTGCAATTCAGGCTGCCATTGGTGCAAAGATTATTTCTCGGGAGACTGTAAAGGCAGTACGAAAGGATGTTACAGCAAAATGTTATGGCGGTGACATAACAAGAAAAAGGAAGCTTCTCGAGAAACAGAAAAAGGGAAAGAAGAGAATGAGGCAGGTAGGGAATGTGGAAGTACCTCAGCAGGCATTTCTTGCGGTGTTGAAGCTCGACTAGTTGTCAGCAGATCAGCTTATATCCTTTTCCGTGAACATTAAGGATTTTAACTGAAGGATCTTTAATCAGATATTTTCTCAATCGGGTAATGTATACATCCATACTTCTTGCATTAAAGTAGTTATCGTCTATCCAGATTGTCTTCAATGCAAAATTCCTTTCGAGTATTTCATTTCCATGACGGCATAACAATTCCAGAAGTTCAGATTCTTTTGTTGTGAGTTTTATTGTCTTATCCTCATAAACCAGAAGCTGGTTTAGCGGATTAAAAGAATATTCACCTATATTATATGAATCCTCTTTTTTAAAGAGAGAAGTATTCCCTGATGTCCTTCTGAGAATAGCTTCAATTCTATACAGGAGTTCTTCCATCGAGAAGGGTTTGGTAATGTAGTCGTCAGCCCCGGATCTGAATCCTTCAAGTATGTCTTCTTTTTGATTTTTTGCAGTCAGGAAGATTATAGGTATATCCACATTTATCAGACGCAATTCTTTTGCAAGGGTAAGTCCGTCCATTTCAGGCATCATTATATCCAGAATGCAGATTCCGAATGTGTCTCTTGCGAAAGCTTCGAGAGCCAGTCTTCCATTGATACAGAGTGTCGTTTCGTAATTTTTTGCAGTAAGATAAGTCCTGAGAAGGTTTCCCAGGTTACTGTCATCTTCAGCAAGCAGTATTTTAGTATTACTCATTTCAGGAAGTTTTGTGGAACAAAAATAGTGAATTTTGTGCCTTTATTTATCTGACTATCAACTTTTATTGTTCCGTTATGCTCCTCAATAATTTTCTTTACATAGCTTAACCCCAGTCCAAATCCTTTTACATTATGAACATTTCCCGAGGGAACCCTATAAAACTTATCAAAGATCCGTTTAAGGTTCTCTTTACTTATACCTATACCCTTATCTTCAATCATAATAATAATTCCTTTTTTATTATTCCTGGTTGAAATGAGTATGCTGGGCTTATCTTTTGAATACTTTATTGAGTTGTCTACCAGGTTTGATATGGCATTAAAGAAGTGTATTTCATCGGTTAATGCCAGTGAAATGACTGCCTGAAACTCCTTCTTAATCTGTCCGTTACGATTTTTTATCTGCAAAGTAAAGTTTTCAATTACCTTATCAATGGTATTATGAATGTCAGACTCAACCAGATTAAGCTTCATCCTCATTCTTTCAAAGATTGCCATCTGCAGGACCTTCTCAACCTGAAATTTCAATCTCATACTCTCATCGGAGATAATTTTAGCAAGGTTATCAATATTTTTATCTCTGGCTGAGATCGTTTTATCGGCCAGCATCTGAGATGCGAGTGAGATAGTTGAAATGGGCGTTTTAAGCTCATGTGTCATGTTGTTTATAAAGTCGCTTCTTATCTCCGACATCTTTTTCTGGCGGAAAATTACAACGAAAGTACCTGCAGAAAGTATAAGCAGGAACATCGTAAATAAGAGAGACATAAAACCAAGACTCCCTATTTTTTCAAATTTGTAGTGTTGTTCCTGAAGACAATAAAGAACTATCTGATTCTGGCTTGGCACCGGATCGTTCGGAAATAATTGAATTATGAATTTATTGGTACCCGGTTTGTCTGTAAACCCCGGAGTATTCCAGATATTCCCGTATCGTCCAGATCTTATTGCAAATTCATACTCGAGATATATTCCCACATTGTTGAGGGCTGTACGTAATTGCTGATTAAGGCTTGATGGATCAATTCGTTCCCGTATATCGGGAGTAGTGCGAAGGATTTTCTCCATTATATTTTCAAGGAAGACTATTTTATTGCTGACTCTTCCGGTAATTTCCGAATTGGTAATCTGTGGTGAAGGTTCTGTTGATTCAATGGATGAAAAGGGGGAACTATAATCTGAAGATATAAAAATCTTATGTCCGGAGCTTGTAACTGCAACAGGCTTGTCAGGATCATTAAGTCCATACATCTCAAGTAATTCTGCATTGGGTTGATAGCCCTGAAGTTTTCTGGCCAGGGGCGAACCTGCCGGCACTTTTACAGTTATCGAATCTGTGGATGCAGGATCAATATCCTCGACGATATTCCTGATCAGTTCCTTCTCTTCCAGATCAAGAACTACTGACTCAAGTGCCTTATTGGCCTGATATGCGAATTGCCGGTCGGTTATTGCTATAGCGTTACGGATCCAGTATAATTGAATAAGGATTAGTCCGGATATTACCAGAAAAAAGAAAATTGCCAGTAATACAATGGTTCTCCGCTTCATACAAATGTAAAAGTACTTGTATATATTTTATATAGTGTCTCTTTAACTATCTTTAACAAATACGGCCGACTTACCTTTGCCCGTTAGTAAGTATGGTTCCGAAAATTAAAAATAAATTAAGGTTTCATTAAATATATGTTAATATTCAACTATAT
>JANNKF010000287.1:0-10329 GCA_031396165.1 Bacteroidales bacterium
ATTGATGATCCATTTTTTAAGATGTGGATTATTAAGAGGAGGAGGGAGTGACTGGTGAGTTTTCAAGAATGTTCGGAACAGGAGCAGCCAGTACTGTGTTCAGTACACTAAAGAGACTAACTCAAAAAGGAATATTAATAAAAGAAGGATCAATATATAAGATTGATGATCCATTTTTTAAGATGTGGATTATTAAGAGGAGGAGGGAGTGACTGGTGAGCGGCGTGCTTCGACAAGCTCAGCAGGCGGGGGACGAGGGGCAACCGGCGATCAAATAGGCTTGTTTCAGCTGCGCCAATACAGAATAATTTGTTTTTAATCTTGTCCTTTGACTTTGTCGAGTTCGTCCCGAGTACTCGGGACTCGGTTCTTTTAATGGTAAAAGAAAGTAGCAGAGAAAATATGTTGTGTTTTTTATCTGGCTGCGCCGGGGCAGAAAAATTTGTATTTGACTTGTCCTTTCTTTTAACGCTAAAAGAAAGGACGAAAGAAAAGGCGCCGGAAAAGCCAACTTCAACCTTTTCCGGACTGCCCTCGCACCATAAGGAAGATAGTTTCTGTTCGCTCGGTTCCGGACTGCCAACGCACCACTCAACCGCCAGATTTTAGTGAGCGGCTTTAGGCGGGAGTGTGTTTCAAATCCCGAACTGGCCGGTGTCGACCCACTCCATGCCGAGGAGGGACCAGAAGTCGAGGGCGAGATTGTTAAGAACATAATCGTAGGGGAGCCAGCCGTAACCTTTATCGCCCCACTCCTTGCCCCACGAGTTCCTGATGAGAAATGCTCCAGTGGTTTCTTTATCTGAGATAATATTTTTTATCTTTATTGTGTCATCATAACCGACTGCAACGACGGCGTGACCCCATTCTGCTTTTTCACCTTCTGCAGGATAGGGGATCCCTCCCTTTACATCGGAGCTTTCGAAGGACGGGAATCCCCAGAAGCCGAACATTGAAGGGATCCCGGCTTCGAGATATTTCTTTACAGAATCCAGAACTGCAGGGTATGGGATCTTCGAACCAATCGGATCGTGACCGAAGTATTTCAATGTCTCATAGTTATCTGCAACGGAATAAACAAATGGCCCGGGATCGAGATCATAGTTATCGATTTTATATGGCCAGTATTTCTCAGCAGGTACACCACATAACACCAATGCTCCCATTGTACATCGCAGCCAGCCACCGGCATCGCCGGTAACCTGCATCAGGTTTCTTGTTGTCTTGTATAAGAATAGCCGGGATACTTCTATGTGCTTGTTAAAAGCCCGTCTTTCATAATATTCAATTATGCCCGACGCAGCATGAGCGGTACAGGAACCAAGTTTTCCCTGGTTCTCAACAGGTGAACACCATTGTCTTAAATCGACAGAAGCCGGCAACTTTTGTTTTCCCTGAACCATGCCGAGTTTCCGGTTTAGGGATTTAATTTCAATATGTGCTCTGGTGAAATCGCGGAGATCGGGTACAGGGCTTAACCAGCCGGTGTAGAGGGTTCTTTTTTCGATTTCATCGAGGGAAGAGGGGTTAAAGTTGGGTTTCATTTTTTTTAAATTAGTTTAAACAGATTGATATTTTTCTCTCCTTTCTTTTAACGCTAAAAGAAAGGAGCAAAGAAAAAGGCGCCCAAAAAGAAAAACAAATGGCTTACATAATTATCATAATAGTGGAAAAAGCCTGAGGCCATTTGTTCACACCTTTTTGGGATTTGCCAACGCACCATAAGGAAGATAGTTTCTGTTCGCTCGGTTCGCGCCATTTCCGGACTGCCAACGCACCTGTCAAAACCGGATTTCAGGTATTTCATGAAACCACTATTTACATGTCTAAAAGACCGCATGACTGCATGACCGCATGACCGCATGACCTGCACGACTTGCATGACCTGTTGCTATTTGTTCACACCTTTTTGGGGTTTGCCAACGCACCATAAGGAAGATAGTTTCTGTTCGCTCGGTTCGCGCCATTTGGCTTCGCCGAGCTCGTGGATGTAGCTTTCTTTGGCATCAGAATACTGTGCACTCGGTTCCGGACTGCCAACGCACCTGTCAAAACCGGATTTCAGGTATTTCATGAAACCACTATTTACATGTCTAAAAGACCGCATGACCGCATGACCTGCACGACTTGCATACCTGTTGCTATTTGTTCACACCTTTTTGGGGGTTGCTCTCGCTCCACTAAGAAGATAGATTCTATTCATTCGGTTACGGGTTGCCAACACAACAGTAAGAAGAAGGATCAGAATAGTTTTGGGGATTGGAGATTTATTCATGGGTTGGTGGTATATCATAATTGGTTAATCAGAGGATTAGTGCGTCTGTAGATGAGATAGGCTATATATATACCTGATGCACTGTACCTGTTATTTACTTCCAGTTTTCTGAAGACATTGTAAATGTGGCCTTTTACCGTATCAAGAGCAACGAAATGCTGGTCGGCGATTTTCTGATAGGAAAGACACCTTGTGAGTCCAATCAACATTTTCATCTCGCATTCTGTCAGAGATTCAATTGCCTTAATCTTATCTGGTTTTATTTCCATCAGGTTAAAAAGATTTAAAATAGCTTCAGGGGATAGATTTGCAGATTCATAAAATACTATGTGAAAATTTTCAGGAGCTTCACCAGATACAGAAGATAGTTCGGCCAGCTCTTCTTTAGATATTCCTAACCTGACTGTATTAATCTCTTTTAGTGACAGCCCATTTCTAAACTTCCTTTCATTACTATTTTTCTGAAGTTTGGATTTTCCTGAGAACACCATGTCAAACTCAGTTATGACCGGTGACAGATTACTTTTAAGATCTTCATGGTTTATCATTGGTTTTCTTTTAGGCGATTGACTATTTGTTGATTTTTATCTCCCTAAGTGTAGTGCCATTACTTTCTATTACAATCTCATATAACTCAATTGTATTTGGTACTGCTTTAAGGTCCATGGGATTTTTTAGCGAGCTAAGATCTGCGATCGCAGCAGATCCTTTAGAGAGAAGAGCTGCCAACGCCTCAACAGATTCGGCTACCTGTGTGTCGGAGGTAAATCCGAAAGTATTTATAGTTCCATCTGTAAGCTTAAGATCCACCTTTCGTGAGCCCGGACCGTCCTTTATTGCCATATACTGCGGGTTTGAAAGATCAGGAAGATAAAGGATAACTGCCTTTACAACCCTATTGCTTTCAGGTTCGCGTTCAACCTGGAGAAATGGTTTTACGGTGTAGAATTTTAATCCTGTTGTCTCAGACAAGCCGGGATCAGAAAAGATCTTTACGGGGGAACATGCATTTAGCCCAAAGAGAGTCAGACAAATAATCGCTGTCAGAAATTTGTTTTTCATACTTGGCAAGAATTAAGGTTAAACAATATTTAAAGTTTAAAATCGCTTAATCAAAAACTTACAATCAGTCTGAAGTTCAATCAATTTACTTTCAAAAGCCGTTGCGTAATGATACTTTCAACTAACCTCTCAACAGGCTAATAGAGAATTAATTATTCAATGATTTCCCGACAATTAATTCTAAATCTTCACATCTGAATCAGACCTTCAACATTGATATTAAAAGTAGAATACTCCTTTCAATAAAAAACAACACTTTTTCGCTATTTTATTGATAATTCAGATAGGGTAAATTAGCAATACCAAAAGTGAAAGCAGAAAGTGATTAGAGATGAATAAACGAATCATGACAGAGGAATTGAGGAAACATGAGAGGGATTGCCGCGCCCTCCTGCGTCGGGCTCGCAATGACGGAGTCAATGGCAGGTTTGGAACACACGATGAGGGGAGAGAATTAAGTGATGAAATGGCCGGACTACACGATGAAACGACAGGACTACACGATGAGAGATGAGAATTCAACGATGAGACAAAAGGATTACACGATGAGGTGAGGGAATTTCGTGATCGGAAGGCCGGACTACACGATGACGAGAGAGAATTTAGCGATGAGGATCGTGGAAGCGCCGATGAACACAAAGAACAACACGATTAGAGGGAGGGAGTAGCCGATGAGCTGAGAGAACAAGCTGATGAATGAGAAGAAGAATACTATGAGGATGATGAATATGGGGATTAGATGAAGAAGGGAACGAAGGGAACGAAGGGAACGAAGGGAACGAAGGGAACGAAGGGAACGAAGGGAACGAAGGGAACGAAGAGAGGAGAGAGTAGAACTATTTTAATGTGTTACAATAAAATCTGAAAATAACTTTCAATTATTTCTATTATTAATAACTAAAACAAAAACCATGACAATTCAACAAGAAAGCCGGCGCAGCATGTATATGTCCGCCACAGATTATCTTGAATCTAGATCAGAAATCACCGGAAACCTTCCTGAGTTTTTGAAAAACTTTAACGAATTTAAGGCCAGAACGGCTGACATCAACAGAATTTCAGAGCTGCAAAATTTTGACAAGACCGGTCTTGCAAAAGAAAAATCACAACTCCAGAATGTACTGATTATTATGGTTAAGGAAAACTCCCTGAAACTGAATGCATTTGCCAAGCTGACGAATAACATCGCACTGTCGGAGGAGGTAAAATTTACTAAATCCAAATTATCTAAAGCAGCAGATACTATCCTGAAAGATTTTGCCCAGATGGTTCATGACAAAGCTGAGCAAAACCTTAACAGTCTGGGAGCATACGGAATAACACAGGAGACACAGTCGGTGCTACAGAATGCTATAAATGCTTATACAATAGCTATTGCAAGGCCCAGGCTTGGACAGAGAGAAAAAAGTGAAGCAACTAAAGAACTGTTGGAACTATTTAAAAAGACAGAAGTACTTCTTGACAAAATAGATGCAGCAATAAACGTGACTGTTACGAGTAATCCACAATTTCACAGCGGATATTTCGGAGTAAGAAAGGTCATTGTTACTGGTACAGGTACGCTGATATTGAAAGGTGCGGCTACAGAAAATAATGGGATGCCGTTGAAGGGAGCCAAGTTTACTTTTGTTCAAAACGACGGTATGAAGATGGGAGGAAACGGGGCAAATGCGGAAATTGTAAAGAGAACGGCAGAAAAAGGAAACTTCTATGTTAAGAATATGCCGGAGGGGATATACACAGTGATAGTAACCAAGACCGGTTATAAGGAAAAGACAGTATCGGTGAGTGTTGCACCGGGGGAGATGGCGACTGTGAACGTAGAACTTGAAAAGGTGTAAAAGGCGTCAGGCGTCAGGCGACAGGCGGCAGGCGGGAGGAAAACCTCCTTCAGCCTACAGCCTACAGCCAGTTCCTATTTAAACTAAAAATTTAAAATTCATGAAATCAAAATTATTTACATTAGATACAAGGGATGTTCTTCATGGTTTGGTGATGGCGTTTTTGACGGCGTTACTGACTGGCATAATTGAGATGCTGCAGAAGGAGGCAGTCTTTGACTGGGTTACAATAAAGCCTGTATTGATTGCAGGGATTTGTGCGGCGTTATCGTATCTGTTGAAATGTATGGTATCGAATTCGAGGAATCAGCTTTTTACCAGAGAACCGGGGTAGGTTTATTTCGGCTGCGCCCGGGGCAAGAAAAATTTGTATTTGTTTTCTACTTTGCCTTCGGCGAGTTCGCATTGTTTGGTTCATTTGGCTTCGCCACACAATATTCTTTCATTTTTATTAACTACTTTCTTTTAACGGTAAAAGAAAGTAGCAAAGAAAAGCCGCCGGAAATGATAACTTTTGGCTGGCCCTACGCCCGCTACACAGGCCTTGAAGGCGCTACGGTCCAGCCAACAAGTTCTCACCATTTCCGGATTGCCAGCGCACCACTAGGAAGATTGTTTCTGTTCGCTCGGTTCCGGACTGCCCTCGCACCTGTTGGAAGATAGTTTCTATACCAACGGTTACGGGTTGATGGCTAGCGCTACCGGCTTGCCTCGGGCTCGCAATGACGGAGATGGTTTTGGGAAACATGATAGGGATTGCCACGCCCTCCTGCGTCGGGCTCGCAATGACATACTAAAACGCGATAATATGAATAACAGACAAGTAAACCAGTTACGGATGTACCAGTTGGTGAGAGAGTATTTTGAAGGACATCCGGAGATTACAGAAGCGTTGCCGGGTTTTGAGCTGAAATATTCTGACCTGAAACGGAAAATGTCGGAGATTGAAAAAAACTTCGAAATTCAGATGTTCGACAAAACCGGGATAACAGAGGAGAAAAGGAACCTCAGAAATAAACTGATAACCTTAACTTTCAGACATTCCCAAAGATTAAAAGCATTTGCAATGCTAATGAAGGATGATACCCTGCTGGAGGAGGTAAAATTTTCAAATAGTTTTGTTGAAAAGGCACCTGAAACAGGGCTGATTGATCTCGCAGGACTGCTGCATGTCAGATCGGAAGAAAACCTGGAATCGCTGAATGGCTATGGAATCAGCAGGGAGTCGCAGGATGAGCTTCTTAATGCCATAAACGGGTTTAAGGCAGCTCTAGGGAGACCAAGACTGGGGAAAATAGAAAAAGGGATGGCAGGAGAAAAGCTGGAGATATTGTTCGATGAAGCAACCTCAATACTAGCGTGTATTGATGCACTCATTAATATGGTATCGGACGATCACCCGGAGTTCTGCAGCGGATACAGAACCGCAAGAAGAATAGTGAATACCAGAGCAGAGCTGGTTGCTCTCAGGGCAGAGGTTGTTACTTTACCAAGAGGCGAACCCCTTGAAGGAGTTACATTTTCATTTTTTTCCGATAATCCACTAAGAACCGGTAGAGATTTGAAGCCGGAAATAGTGAAAAGAACCACAAAAAAAGGGAGGATTCAGATAAGAAACCTGGCGGAGGAGGGATATACTGTTAAGGTCTCGAGACGGCATTTTAAAAGTAAAACTATCAGTTTCAATATTGTTAATGGGAGGACGGTGGAGTTGAAGGTGGAACTGGAGGAAGAATAGGCGGTGGGTGCTGACCGGCAGAAGGCAGAAGGCTGTAGGCAAAAGGTGAAAGCCAACCGGCGTTAAAAAGGGCGACCGGTAACCGGCAACCGGCACGCGTCGAACGGCATGCGGATGACGAGAATTTTTCTTGCGAAATATTTCACAACGAATAAAATCGCAGGAAGATGGAAACAAATGCCTGAGCGTTGAAGGATTGTAAGTATCAGTCGGTCAGTTTCTCATTTTGATAAGAAAATATTTTCCTATATTCTTTACATTTTGCCATACAAGTTCCTTCATCCATGGAATCGGTTTGTTAGTCCAGCGCTGGGGGTGGAAAGTCATCATGATTTGATCGGGGAGCTCCCCAGCTTCGGCAGCGTGAATTATGTCGAAGGTGGAGCGAAACTTTGGAAAAGGCGGAAGGCGGAAGGCGGAAGGCTGTAAGTTAGATGGTTTCGAGTTGTTAGTTTCGGGTTGCGAGTTGCGAGTTGCGAGTTGCGAGTTTCGGATTTCGTTTAGCATTTTCCCTACTGCCTCCTGCCTACCTCCTACTGCCTTATCTCTTATATTATATGAATCTCCATCCCAGCGGCGGCCGGTATCGGTGAGGTAGAGAACTTTACTGAAGTCGATATCAAAATAGGGTTCGCCGATAATGCCGAGTTTGCGGTAATCATATTTTTGCCAGATCAACCTGTTATCATATTTTGAAAGAGGACTGCCATGCATACATATAGTTTTTACCGGGATAAGTCTTCTCAGTATCTCCAGATTTTTACTAAAAAGATCATAGGCATGGTCAATATCCCCATTACAGGTATCCATTGTTTCGTAGTGATATCCAATTTCATGACCTAAATTATGAATCTCTTTAATTATCTTTTCATTATAACTTCCGGGCACAAAACGGAAATAATAACTACCTATTATATTTTCTTTTGCCTGTATTTGGGCAAATTTCAGGGAATTCAAAGGAAAAAGATCAACATCATGTCGAAGAACAATTGACTTATCCTGTGGTTTTAATACGAAATCAGCAAAAGTCTGAAAAGAAAATCCCTGCTGAAGCAGGGTTTTCAATAACTTGTTATATGCAGTAAGTGTAAAATCCATTTAACCGCGTGCTTTCCTGAGTCAAAATATAATAATCCCGATTCCTGAATTCAATACCATCCTAAAACCTGCAGAATACATAAGTTATGTGTTAATCTTTTATGCATCGTACAGCTATGCCCTGCTTCTTATTTGATACTTCTCTCTTTAAATAGTTTCTATTATAATGCAAACTCCAAAACTCCGCGTCTGAAGTATTAAGTTCGGAAGTGTCCCACCAGCTGGCATAATCACCAAAGCTAACGAAGGCTCCGGAAGTGAAACGATATCCCCCCGGGACTGCTGTAAAACCACTTGTATTATTACCAGCCTGGTCATTGCCAACGAATCCCGGAGTGGCAAATTGTCTCCACCCTGATACATTTGCTAAAGATTTTGCTATGTCTGGTCCACTACCCTCATAGCCATAACCATTTGTAATGAGGTAATTTGTTAAAGTTGTCCATTCAGTAGCTGAGGGAACATGCCACCCGTCAGGACATAGATTCCGGCTATCAACAACAGCATCCCAGGTGTATAATCTCCCATTGATTGGTACATTATTCTCATTATTATTTGATGCCCATTGGTATTTGGTGGTTGTCTGGCTTGAAATATCAAGTATTCCGGGAGTAGTCGTTCCAATCAGGTCTCCATTCTGATACCTGTTTGTTTTAAGATTCTCTGACATCCACCACTGTTCTCCTATCTTTTTTGTATTATAAAAAGTCCCGTTGTTGTCCCAAATTACATTTTCTTTAAGCGTTCCTTCTATCCACAAATCAATAAAACTTCCGGGTGTGCTCCTTAATTTAACCTCTATAATTGATTCAGGCGTCAATAGGGTTAATCGTTTTGTAATAAAAGATACATTCCCAGAAAAATCTGACGGCCTTACAATAAGGATCCCGTCAATTCTGATTTCAGCACTTGATACTCTGGTTTTCCTGTCCTTCCCGTTTTTTATCATTAAAATAAAATCACTATTAAAGTATTCATATTTCAGGTTCTCCAAAAATTGAGTTTCAGTTTGAGGTGATTCATGGGCTCTGGTAAATATTTTATGCCCGAAGTACAATTCATACGAAGCACCTGTTAAACCAGCAGTAAATGCAATATCCTTATCATTAAACGATTTGTTGCTTATTAATATCTCATCCTTTTGACAGGAACCCGATATTAAAATCAATATGCAGATAAATAGTAAAGTATCAATCTTAAAACACTTCGGTACAGATACCCTTGAAATATTGATATTTGTCTTCATAAGATTAAGTTTACTTGGTTAAAATATTTATACAATCCGCGGAATTGAAACCAAAACTTACCCTCTAAATTAAAAATCAGTGAACGGTGTTTAGAATTAAATCAAAATTACTGATTTTCAGCTATAAAACATTTTTTAATATTGGAAAATTAGGATTAGCGAAAAAATATAAATCTAATTATTCGTGATAAACTTCAATAATTTATTGGGAATACCTACTTAAACTTCAGCTGGTACTCAGGATTTGATTTCATAATGAAGGAACTTTCAGGATAATTTTCAATGAACCAGCACCAAAAATCTGTCACATTGATTTTTGTACTTAGAAATTTCGACGCACTCTGCACACAATTATTCTTACTTTCCGGATCAAGGATTATCCTTAATGCAGTATCTGATATCTTAATATATGAAGTATGATGAAATAAAATGCCTGCTTCCTCCTCCTCCTTTATTATTCCGGCATTTAAAGGATTGATATATATGGCAGGTGTCCCAATCAAAGCACATTCTGATGCCATTGTTGCCCCTTCTCCAATATACAAACAGGCATAGAAAAGTGCACTATGCATTAATTCAGGTGGAATGTTTATTTTAAAAGCTTTGATTTCATCGGGCAATTCACCTTCTCCCGACACAAATACTTTCAGGTGTTCCGAGAGTTCCCTTACCAGCTTAACTTTCTGGTCATAACCAAGACCGGTTATTCCAATATCATGGCTGGCATCCCAAGAAACAAACCGTATTATGGCATATCTCTCTGATGGTCTCACATGCAGACAGTTAAGCACACTGGGGTCAGGCTTAAAAAACTTGCTGTGTAAATATGCCAGTTCATGATTCCCCCTGTATCTTATGTGTTTATTCCCCAGACTATTAAAATAGCTCTCAGGCGTCAGAATATTTGCTGCAATATTTTTGTATGACTTTAAGATAAGCTTTGCAGATTCTGTATCCTCAAATGCGAGATAAGGTTTGTTATATAAAAAGGAAACATGTGCCAGCAATGGATCTCCTCCTCCCACAAATATATCAGGCTGGAATTTCTGCAATTTAAAAAAGAGTTTAA
>JANNKF010000298.1:0-4250 GCA_031396165.1 Bacteroidales bacterium
CCCCCCAACTCCCCTGGAGGGGGCTAATTTCTACACTAACGATAATCTTTCTTACATCCAGAGATTAGGTCCCCTTTTTTTCCACCCCCCAACCCCCCAAGGGGGGCTTAAGATACCAGTACTGTAGTGGCACATTGCTCATGCTGAATAGAACCCCTCAAACATATCCAGAATCCGTCAGCTTTATGGTGCGAGGGCAACCCGGAAATGGCGCGAACTTGTTGGCTGGACCGTAGCGCCTTCAAGACCTGTGTTGCGGGTGCAGGGCCAGCCAAAAGTTATCATTTCCGGCGCCTTTTCTTTGGTCCTTTATTTTAGCGTTAAAAGAAAGGACAGATTAAATCAAATTATTCTGCCTCTGCGCAGCAGAAAAAACAATTCAATCAAATAATTTTCTTTTAATCGTTTCTTTTGTAGTATCAAAAGAAATGAACAAAACCCTATCTTTACCTGTCAATCATACAAATTATGACCAACCACTTGTCAAAAAACAGAAAAATAATCCTTGCCATTACCGGCGCCAGCGGTTCAATATATGCTAAAAAGCTCCTTGAGAAATTACAGAAATTAAACGATCCTCCTGCTGAGATTGCTGTTATCCTTTCCGACACTGCAAGGGAGATCTGGTTCGCTGAAATTGGTACCGTATTTGTTGCTGCTCTGCCCGCGAAGGAATTTGACAATAAGTCTTATTTCGCCCCGTTCGCCTCAGGGTCTTCGCAATACGATACTATGATAATTTGCCCTGCCTCAATGGGTTGTGTTGGCAGGATTGGCAATGGAACTTCCGATGATCTTATTGCCCGGGCCGCCGATGTGATGCTTAAGGAAAGAAGACGTCTGATCATTGTTCCCAGGGAGACACCATATAGTCTCATCCATATTAACAATATGAAAACTCTTACTCTTGCGGGTGCTGTTATCTGTCCTGCAAGCCCTTCGTTTTACAGTAATCCGTTAACTATTGATGATCTTGTTTTAACGGTTGTCGATCGCATAATTGATCTTGCCGGATTTGATAATATCGGTTTCAGATGGATGGAGAAATGACCGACAGCAGAATTATAAAGTTTTTCAGGAAACACCATGTTCTCACCGTTGCCACCAGTGTAAATAATGAACCCTGGTGTGCCAGTTGTTTCTATATTTATCTTGAAGACGAAAACTCCTTGGTTTTCACAAGTGGAAGCGATACCCGTCATGCTCAGGAGTTTGAAAAAAACCAGGTTGTTGCAGGCACAGTCGTACTCGAAACAATGGTTATCGGCATGATACGCGGAATTCAATTTCAGGGCATTGTCTCTGAACCGCTTGGAGATCTTCTTTCAAAGGCAAAAAGAGCGTATTTACTCCGTTTCCCCGTTGCCGTTTTAATGGACACTCATCTCTGGGTTGTTAAACTTACCCGTATCAAAATGACCGACAACAGATTAGGTTTCGGCAAAAAACTCCTCTGGCCTTAAGAAATTCACTTCCACCGCTTTTTACCTCCCCCAAACCCCATCACTTTTTCGCCCCCCTGCCTCCCTAAAGGGGGGTTAATTCCTGCATATAAAGATAATCTTTCTTACATCCTGAAATTAGTCCCTCTGAGCGAAGCCGAAGGGGGAATGGCCAACGGCCAAGGGGGCTCATTGGTGATGCAACCCCCATCCCGATAGCTATCGGGACCCCCAAGGGGGGCTTCCGATCCTGCTACGTTTAATGCTCTTCTGCATTCCTGAATTTATCTCCCTATCTATCACCAGCATTAAAATCTGGCTGTTTAAAGGTGCGTTGGCAAACCCCAAAAAGTAGAGAATAAACACAAATTATTCAGCCTCGGTGCAGCCGAATAAAAAAACTATAGAATCCGGCACCCTTTCTTTGGCTCTTTCTTTGGACGAACAATGAATGAACAAATACAAATTATTCTATTTTCCTGTAATTTTTAAATTAATTAAATAATCCTACCTTTGCACATTACAAAAATCTTTTAAAACTATGGCTGAAAAGACAAGATATTCGGATGCGGAGCTAGAGGAGTTCAGGGAGATCATTCTCATGAAGCTGGATAAAGCCAAAAAAGATTATGACATACTTAAGTCCAGCATAACACATGAGGAGAGTAATGATACTATGGATACATCTCCAACCTTCAAAGTTCTTGAAGAGGGAGCTACCACTTTATCAAAAGAGGAGGCAGGCAGACTTGCACAACGGCAGTTGAAATTTATTCAGCACCTTCAGGCAGCACTTATAAGAATTGAAAACAAGACTTATGGTATCTGCCGTGAAACCGGAAATCTTATCTCTAAGGAGCGTCTGAGAGCAGTACCTCATGCAACACTTTGCATGGATGCCAAGATGAAACAAAAATAATAAAGTAGGCTATAATATTCTAAAGCTGCTCCTCTTCCGGAGAAGCTTTTTTTTTGTCTTTTTTGTTTATTTCCTCAATCCCCCTTCCTTGTCCGTCATTGCGAGGAACGAAGTAGCGAAATCCTGCATATTTGTAAGTCATTGCGAGGAACGAAGTGACGAAGCAATCCCTCTTAATTGTCTTATCTTTGGCCCATAAAAAAAATTATTTCCTGGATTTCTCCATCAAATCCATATTATTATGAGACTTTATATTATAATTACCATATTGTCATTAAACACTCTGCTGACTGCTCAGGTTCCTGATCCTTTAAAATACATCTCGCTTGAACCATACGATTTTCATATGTGCTTTTTAAAGGAAGACAATGCCTTGCTTATTGATGTCAGGGAGTTTTTCGAATTCAGGAAATCAAGGATAAAAGACGCAAATAACATACCCTCTTCCGGTAATCTTCAGTTTGTCTCTGATACAATTAATAAAGAGCTAAATCTCTTCTTTTATTGTACCTCAGGATTCCGCAGCAAACGAGTGGCAAAAACTTTTTACGATGCCGGGTTCAGGAACCTATACAATCTTGAAGGAGGAATAGTTGCCTGGCGGAAAACCGGAATGCCGGTGGAACGAAAACGAATTCGAAAAAGGGAATAGGGATTGCTTCGTCGCCCCACTTCGTGGATCTTCTCGCAATGACTTACTAATAATCAAATTACGTTTCCTACGCCTTAAACCAAACATACTTCCGTCTCCGTCATTGCGAGGAGGGACGACGAAGCAATCCTTTTCATGTTTTCTGAATTACCCGGACCGTCATTGCGAGGAGGAACGACGAAGCAATCCTTTTCATGTTTCCTCAAATCCTCAGGCCGTCATTGCGAGCCCGACGAAGGAGGGCGTGGCAATCCCTTGCTCATTCCAAAATCCCACTCAAATCATCCCACTCATGATTCATCCCTCTAACCAGTTCAATCTTCTTCTTTCGCGAACCAGCCTTAATTTGTTTTTCTCTTATAATTGCTTCACCAATACTTTCGAAGCACTCAAAATAAACAAGTTTGCAAACATTGTACCTGGCTGAGAAACTATCAGGATGTTTCTTGGTTTTATGCTGAACTACCCTCTCTTTCAGATTACTGGTAACTCCTGTATAAAGCACTGAATTCTTGACGGTTGTAATTATATATACAAATCCTTTCATTTGACTAGCTATCAGGGAGAAAGCTATCTGCCAAGCTGTGCTCTCACAATCTTCGCAATATACTTCCCTAATATATCAAACTCAATATTCACCACTGTTCCTTTTTTGATCTGATGAAAGTTTGTTACCTCCCATGTAAACGGTATTATGGCAACCTGAAATGAATTTGCTTTAGAATTAACTACTGTAAGACTCACCCCATTCACAGATACCGAACCCTTTTCCACAGTAAGATAATCCTCCTGTGTGGGTTCATATTCAAAGGTATAATACCAGCTTCCGCCTGCCTCGGTAACATCAGTACATACTGCAGTCTGGTCAACATGTCCCTGAACCATATGTCCGTCGAGCCGGCCATCAAGTTTGGTGCTGCGTTCAAGATTAACCTTATCGCCCGGTTTAAGAGATCCAAGGTTGGTCTTGTCAAGAGTCTCTTTTATCGCAGTAACTGTATATGTATCATTCTCCTTCCTGACAACCGTGAGGCACACCCCGTTGTGCGATATACTCTGGTCGATCTTCAGCTCCCCCGTAAAGGAACATTGCATTGTAATATGAAGGTTGTCTCTCTCTTTCTCAAGTTTTACAACCTTCGCAGCTTCTTCTATGATTCCTGAAAACATCGCATTTAAATTTAGTGTTATAATCGGCAAAATTAAGGTTTTTTGCCCCCCAACCCCCCTAAAGGGG
>JANNKF010000302.1:0-3912 GCA_031396165.1 Bacteroidales bacterium
GTCAGAAACTCGGTAATGTCAGCACCGGCAACAAATGCTTTTGGGCCGGCACCTGTTATGATGGCGCATTTAATATTTTCATTATTTATGGAAAGCAACGCAAGGAAAATTGAAAATACTTGAAAAGATAGTATTTATCTGATTTATACGGAATTACACCCCCCTTTAGGGAGCAGGGGGCGAAAAGACAAAATATAATACATCTTCTTTGCGAAGGCTGGGAGCAAAAAAACAGCAGTAATAAAATCTAAGTAAAGTACAAATTATGCTGGCAATATTCAGGAAAGAGATAACCGGTTTTTTCAACACACTCATAGGATACATTGTTATCATATTTTTTCTGATAATAAATAGTCTTTTTATGTGGGTACTTCCCGGCGAATGGAATATTTTCGACGGAGGATATGCCGGTCTTGATACACTGTTTATCCTATCTCCCTGGATCTTCATGTTCCTGGTACCCGCAGTGACTATGCGAATGATTGCCGAAGAAAAGCGTCTAGGAACAATGGAACTGATTTTTTCACGACCGGTAAGTGAACGTGAAATTGTTTACGGAAAATACATGGCATCAGTTACTCTTGCATTGTTTGCACTTCTTCCCGGAGTCATTTATTTTATATCAGTATGGAACCTCGGTGCAACTCCGGGGAATCTCGATATTGGGGGAACAACCGGAGCATTTATCGGGTTATTTTTCCTGGCAGCCGTCTATGCTTCGGCAGGTGTTTTTGCTTCATCACTAACAGATAATCAGGTAATTGCATTTATTATCGCTGTTACTCTCTGTTTCATATTATTTATTGGTTTCGACTCTTTTGCCTATCTGCCTGGATTGAAAAATGTCGATGAAGTTGTAATCAGGCTGGGCATCAATGAGCACTACAGATCGATCAGCAGAGGGGTGATAGATCTGAAGGATCTTGCCTATTTTATTGCTGCGATTACGATATTTAATGAGCTTACGGTATTTAAACTTCAATCGCGCAAATGGAGAACCAGCAGGCCGGAAATAAGGAGTATTGTGAGATTAGTCTTAGTGTGCTCGGGAATAATAATTATCGCCTCCGCAAGTGCTATTATTAAGTTACGCGCTGACCTGACAGAAGATAACCGGTTCACTCTTTCGTCTCCTACAAAAAAAATTCTCTCTGAAATAAAAAATGATATCTATATCCAGGTTTATCTCGATGGTGAGATTCCTATCCCGTTAAAACGATTAAAGAGATCTGTAAATGAGATGCTTGATGAGTTCAGAGTTTCTTCAGGAAGCAAAATAGACTATGAGTTTATTAATCCATCCGAAGGTAAGGATGAACAACAACGGAGTACACAGTACCAGGCTCTCATTAACAAGGGTCTTGCACCAATAAATTTACAGGCTGCTGATGCGGAGGGAGGATCAACCCGTAAGATAATTTTCCCGGGAATGATAGTAAACTATAACGGCATCGAAGTGCCGGTTAATTTTCTGAATAATTCTACTGCTTCATATGAAGAAAATATTCTACGTTCAACTGAAGGGCTTGAATATGAGATGATTCAGACTATTGCCACTCTCAGTTCTGATACTATTCACAAAATAGCATTTCTCGAGGGACACGGAGAAATTCCGGAAATAGAAACAGCTGATATAACCTGGAATCTGGCAAAGTTTTTTACAGTCGACAGAGGGGTAATCGGTGGAAAAAGCGGTGTCCTTGATAATTATGCCGCAGTTGTTATTGCCGGACCGGAGAAGGAATTCAACGAAGCTGATAAACTGGTTCTGGATCAGTATATTATGAATGGTGGAAAGGTAATGTGGCTGTTTGAGGAGGTATCTGTGAATGCTGATAGTCTCACTTTCGGGACAACTGCCGGTTTGTACAGGCCATTAAACCTGGAGGATCAGATCTTCCGGTACGGGGCCAGGGTTAATCCGGCTATTGTTCAGGATCTCGATTGTGTGTTTATAAGATTAAAAGTCACAGGTAGTGGTGCAGATCCTCAATTAGTTCCGGCACCCTGGGTCTATTATCCAAAGCTTCATCCTTCACAGAATCATTCAATTACGAGAAGTCTGAACAAAGTTAAAGGGGAATTTGTGAATTATATTGATACGGTAGGTTTTGACGGAAATATCTCAAAAACAGTTCTGCTCTCTACATCTGAGCTCAGCCGTACGCTTTCGCCTCCGGTATTGATAAGTCTGCGCGAAGCAGAATTAATTCCTAATGAGAAAACATACAATAAGCCCCGTATGCCTGTTGCCGTATTGCTTGAAGGGATCTTTCCATCGGCTTTTAAAAACAGAATGGTAAGCAGTATTTCAGACAACCCCGATCTGCCGGTAAAGAGTGAGAGTGTTAATACTAAAATGATCGTAGTGGCTGATGCAGACATAATCAGAAATGAAGTAAGACGATCAGGCCTGCAGGAAGCCCCTGTGCCTTTGGGTCAGGATAAATATACCGGGGAGATTTATGGAAACAGGGATTTTATTATCAATTGCCTCAATTACCTTGTTGATGATAAAGGAATTCTCGATTTAAGATCAAGGCAGCTTCAATTGAGGCTTCTTAATACGGTAAAAGTGAAGACCGAAAAATTAAAGTGGCAGCTGATAAATGTTGCCGGCCCAATTCTGATGGTTGTAATAGCAGGGCTGATTTATTCTTATTTCAGAAGGAAAAGATATACGGGAGTTAAAAGTGCCTAAAGTACTTAAAGTGCCTAAAGTGACTAAAGTTGGAAAAGAAAATGAATAAAAGAGCAGTCAAGTATATAATTGGATTGGTAATACTTGTGTTACTGCTCTCGTTATTGTTCCGAAACAGGTCACCATTCGGGAGGAACAACACTTCATTTGCTTCAGACCCCGGGAAGGAGATTACGAAAATTGAATTTTTGCAGGGGAATAAGAGTCTTACACTGGAGAAATCCGGTGAAAACTGGTTGCTGAATGGGAGTGGAGCAACAAGAAAAAGCGGAATCCTTTTTATAATCAGAGTTCTGAATGAGATTCAGATTAAATCTCCGGTGTCGCCCGGACTATTCGAATCAGAGATCACTTCCAAAAAAATTGAACAGGTAAAGGTCAGGGTTTTCGGGAACAGAAAACTTCTTAACAGCTTCATTGTCTATAAAACCTCCTCTAATATCTATGGAAATATTATGAAGAAAGCGGCTGGATCAAAGCCATTTATTGTATATATGCCTGGTTTCGAAGGTGATATCGGGTCTGCATTCACCCTGAATGAACTCTTCTGGCAACCATATACTGTATTCAATCTGCTTCCTTCAGAAATAGCATCAGTTGATTTTGAGAATCTTACGGATACTGTTAATTCTTTCACAATAGAAAATGTTAATAGTAACTATAAATTTTCGGACAAAAACAGAAATATTTCAGGTTGGGACACAGCTTTGGTAACCAGGTATCTTTCCTATTTTACCCGGATCCCTTTTGAATCGTGGGTTTTTAACATTAGTGACGAGGAGAAGAAGAAAATTGAAACGACTCTGCCTGTTTACACGATAAAAGTGAAAACTAATCCCGGTAAGGAGATTACTCTTACCCTTTGGCCACGAATAATACAAACCGGAGATTCTGCTTTCGTTGACACCGACAGATTGTTCGGTAAAACCGAAACCCGTGATGAATTCTTTCTCATCAGGTATTTTGATATTGATCCTTTACTTAAGAAGAGGTCATATTTCTTCCCGAGATAATTTTTGTTTGAGGTAATGATAATCTTTATTGAGAAATTGTAACTAGCTCGAAAATCAATTTATTTACCCCAGCCCCAAGGGGAGTAAATTGATTTTGGCTGCGCCGAGCTCGCCAGCAAAGTCGACCCTGTTCTTCGCTCCCCCTGGGGCCGGGGTAAACGAAGAACAGGAGAAAATCAGAGTTTGGCTCGGTTCTTC
>JANNKF010000303.1:0-7422 GCA_031396165.1 Bacteroidales bacterium
GGCGAGCTCGGCGCAGCCAATATCAATTACTCCCTTTGAGGCACGGGCAAATAATTTATTTTCAAGCATAGAAAAACTAATATTATTGATTGCTGATTGTCATCAATAATTTTTAACGGAACAATTTTTATTTATCATGTCATTATTTTTAACTCTAGTCACTCCAAACTTTAGTTCACTTTAGGCACTTTTGGTTTTTAATATATATTATCTTTGCAGCCTGAAAATTGAGACGAAATAATGGAGATTATCCTTAAAGAAAAGGTAAAAGAAGCTGTTCAGTTTATTTATAACTGCAAGGTTGATGAAGAATTGATCCAGATACAGGAAACGAGGAAAGATTTCAAGGGCGATTTTACCATCGTTGTCTTCCCTCTTCTGCGTTTTTCAAAGAATACTCCTGAGAAAACCGGAGAAATGATAGGTTCCTATATTGTTAATAATTTCACAGCAGTTTCAGGATTCAATGTAATAAAGGGTTTTCTGAATCTCGAAATTTCTGATAAATGGTGGATTGATTATTTTGCCTTAATGGCATCTGAAAAGAGTCATCTGGAAAATTGCCAGGTAAAAAATCCCGAAACCATACTTGTGGAATATTCATCACCCAATACCAATAAACCTTTACATCTTGGACATATCAGAAACAACCTTCTTGGCTTTTCATTATACCGGATTCTTTCTGCATGTGGCAATAAGGTTATCAAGACCAATATCGTCAACGACAGAGGTATTCATATCTGCAAATCAATGCTTGCCTGGCAGAAGTTCGGAAACGGAGAAACTCCATCTTCCTCAGGAATGAAAGGAGATCACCTTGTCGGCAAGTATTACGTACTTTTTGAAAAGGAGTACAGGGCTCAGATCGGGGAGCTTGTACTGGCTGGCGTGAACGAGAATGAAGCAAAGAATTCAGCTCCTCTTATGAAAGAGACGCGTGAGATGCTTCTTAAATGGGAAGCCGGGAACCCTGAAGTAATGAGTTTATGGAAGATGATGAACTCATGGGTGTATGCCGGTTTTGATGAAACTTATAAGAGGCTGGGAGTCGACTTTGATATTATATATTATGAGTCTGATACCTATAAAACAGGACGGGATATTGTAATTGAAGGGCTGAAAAATAATGTTCTTTATAAAAATGAAGACAGCTCAATCTGGGCAGATCTTACGCCTGAAGGTCTCGATCAGAAACTTCTCTTACGTTCTGACGGAACAGCCGTATATATGACCCAGGATCTAGGAACCGCTGTTGCAAGGTATAATGAGTATAAATTCGATAAGAATATCTATGTGGTAGGAAATGAACAGAACTATCATTTCCAGGTCCTCAGAGCTATCCTGAAAAAGATGGGATACAACTGGTCAGATGGTCTGATACATTTCTCATATGGCATGGTAGAACTTCCTGAGGGCAGAATGAAATCACGTGAAGGAACTATAGTGGATGCTGATGATCTTATTACCGAGATGCAGGAGACTGCAAGGGAGGTATCTCTTGAACTTGGAAAACTCGCTGGGTTTTCTGATGTGGAAAAGGAGGAGATCTTCCGCAAAATTGGCATGGCGGCATTAAAGTATTATATACTCAAAGTTGATCCAAGGAAGAACATGACTTTCAATCCCGCAGAATCAATTGATTTTAATGGAAATACAGGACCTTTTATACAGTATACATATACCAGGATTAAATCTGTTTTCAGGAAAGCCGAACAGACTGGAATTCAATTTGAATATGGGAGACTAACAGAGGTTGAGGCTGGTATAAAGGAAATTGAGCTTGTTAAATTGCTCAGAAAGTTTCCGGAAACTGTAACCGCATCTGCTCAGGACCTTAGTCCTGCCCTTATCGCCAACTATTGCTACGACCTGGCAAAAGAGTATAACCAGTTTTACCACGATTATTCAATTTTGGGTGAGAACGATCCGGTTGTCAGAAATTTCAGACTGGTATTGTCAAAAGTTACAAGTGAAATTCTGTATAAGGGAATGTGGTTGCTGGGTGTTGAGATGCCGGAGAGGATGTGAGCCCCCCGACCCCCTTTCAGGGGGATGAGGGTGTATCATAAGACCATTTTAACCGCAGAGAACGCAAAGTATGCGCAAAGTACGCAAAGTTAAAATATAGGTATTCAGCTCTTTGCGAGCTTCGCGAAAAACCTTAGCGACCTTTGCGGTTAATGTTTTTTGACTTTTGAATCACTCTAGGGGGTGTAATATTGATGTTAAATTTATATTTCTTAAAACATGTTCGAAAATCTAAGCGATCGCCTGGAGAAATCCTTTAAACTTTTAAAAGGACAAGGCAGGATTTCAGAAATAAACATAGCGGAAACTCTTAAAGAGGTTCGCCGGGCATTACTTGATGCTGACGTCAACTTTAAAATTGCCAAGCAGTTTACAGATACTGTTAAGCAATTGGCTATTGGACAGGAGGTTCTGAAGTCGGTTAACCCATCCCAGATGATGGTTAAAATAGTTCATGATGAACTTGTTAATCTGATGGGTGGCGATAAAACCGAGATCAACATAAAGATCAATCCGTCCGTTATCCTGATTGCCGGTCTTCAGGGTTCAGGTAAAACTACTTTTAGCGGTAAACTCGCAAAGTGGGTGAAAAGCAAAAGGGGAAAAAATCCGCTTCTGGTAGCCTGTGATGTTTACAGACCAGCTGCTATTGAGCAGTTGAAAATAATTGGTACTCAGATAGAAGTTCCCGTTTATTCCGAAGATGGTAACCTCAATCCCGTAACAATAGCCAGGAATGCAATAAAAGAGGCGAAGAGAAATGGCAATGATCTTGTAATTATAGATACTGCAGGACGTCTGGCTATAGATGAGGAGATGATGAACGAGATCGCAGCTGTTAAAGATGCAATATCTCCGCATGAAATTCTTTTTGTTGTAGACTCAATGACCGGTCAGGATGCAGTTAACACCGCAAAAGAGTTTAATGACAGGCTCAATTTCGACGGGGTGGTTCTTACAAAGCTCGATGGCGATACAAGAGGCGGAGCTGCACTATCAATTAAATCTGTTGTTAACAAGCCGATTAAATTTGTAAGCTCAGGTGAGAAAATGGATGCAATTGACATCTTCTATCCGGAAAGGATGGCCGACAGGATCCTTGGCATGGGAGATATTGTATCCCTTGTTGAGAAAGCACAGGAGCAGTTTGATGCCGAGGAAGCCAGAAAACTGCAGAAAAGAATCGCGAAGGATCAATTCGATTTCAACGATTTCATTGCCCAGATCCAGCAGATTAAGAAAATGGGAAACGTTAAGGATCTTATGGCGATGATCCCCGGCGTTGGAAAAGCTATCAAGGATCTCGATATTGATGATAATGCATTTAAAGGAATAGAGGCAATTATCAGAAGCATGACACCAGAAGAAAGAATTAATCCTGTTGTACTGAATGGAAGCAGAAGAAAAAGAATTGCAACAGGAAGCGGGACAACCGTTCAGGAGGTGAATAAACTTCTGAAGCAGTTCGATGAAACAAGAAGAATGATGAAAATGATGACTAAAAGTGGCAATGTTGCCAGGCTTATGGGTAAAAAATAATCTCCTGTATGTATAATCTCATAGACGGTAAAAAAGTTGCATCAGACATCAGGCTGGAAATTGCTGATGAGGTAAAAAGAATTAAATCTGAAGGTAAAAAGGTTCCTCATCTTGCCGCAATTCTGGTAGGCAATGATGGTTCAAGCGAATCGTACGTAGCTCATAAAGTCAGGGATTGTGAAGAGGTCGGATTTATTTCAACATTGATTCGTTTTGATAGTGAAATCAGCGAAGATATCCTGCTGGAAAAAATTTCTGAACTTAATAGTGATACTGATATAGATGGATTTATTGTTCAATTACCTCTGCCCGCTCATATTTCTGAGAATAAGGTGATTGAGGCGATTGATCCTCAGAAGGATGCGGATGGGTTTCATCCTGTAAATATTGGAAAAATGGTAATAGGCCTGCCTTGTTTTCTTCCTGCAACACCATTCGGTATCGTTGAACTTATCAAAAGATATAATATTGAAACAGCAGGAAGAAACTGTGTTGTTATAGGAAGAAGCAATATTGTTGGCCGGCCTTTAAGTATCCTTCTTTCACAAAAGGGAATTGATGCGACTGTTACCGTTATTCATAGCCGGACAAAAAACATTCAGAGTATTGTAAGTCAGTCTGACATTATTGTAGCAGCTATAGGATCCCCTTTATTTGTTACAGCAGATATGGTAAAAGAAGGAGCAGTAGTTGTAGACGTTGGGACAACCCGGGTTTCCAGCTCTGCAACAAAATCGGGATTTAAACTCACTGGGGATGTGGATTTTGAGACAGTTGCACCAAAATGTTCATTTATTACTCCTGTCCCCGGAGGAGTAGGTCCGATGACAAGAGTATCCCTGCTTCGTAACACACTTATGGCAGCACGCAAAAAACACTAAGACTTTTTGGGAGTTCTATTCTCCGGGAAATAAAATTCCGGTAAAATAGAGATCAAATCCTCCTTTACCTCCCGGTCTGGAAGAAGAGAACATCAAAAAATAATTGTTAAAATCCGGATGGTATCCGATTACAGGCCTGTATTCATCAGATGACGTATTAATACCGGGTCCAAGATTAACAGGCGAATTCCAATTCCCGTTTTTAAAAATTGAATAATAAAGATCAAAGCCCCCTAGTCCGCCTGGTCTGTTTGACGCAAATACCATAACTCTTCTGAATACCATTGGGCATTTATCGTCTTCAGGACCGCTAACACCTTCTACCAGAGACGAAGCAACGAATTCCTGGTTAAACCAGGTAGACATTTCCGTTTCCGCAGGTCGTGTATGAACGAAAATGTCAAAGCTTCCATTTCTGTTTGAGGTAAAGTACGCAGAATCCTGGTTTATGTCGAGACAGAAATACGCGTCATCGGTTGCTGTATTAAAAAGTTTAATAGCGAAAGGACCTTCAATATCAGGAAGTGTAGTGCTGTAGATCGGACGGTTCTTAAGGTAAAAAAGGTCAAGATTCCCTAGAGCATTCACCGAAGAGAGTACCATATATTCAAATCCGTCAACTGAACTGAAAAATCGGAAAGGACCGAAATCATTGCGGGTAGTCTGGGCCTTATTAATAAGCCTTTCAAGAAATTCATTATTCAACATGCTGGCTTCCATCTCGAAGATCCCGTTAGTCTGATCAAACGTAAATGCCAGACCTCCCTGTTCAAGATCAAACTGTCCGCCAGAGCTCTTTCTGTTACTCGAAAAAATTATCGGTGAACCTCCGGCAAGCTGATTAAGACCAACATTATAATCATCATAGGATGAATTGAATTCCTGTAAATTCATTACTGTATCGGGAAACGTTCCAAATGGGAACTTTACGGGATCTTCAGATTTGTTGCAGCTTACAATAAAAAGAGATAATGAAATGATTAGAATCAGAAATGTTGTATATGTTATTCTTAACGGCTTTTTCATATTCAGTGATAAATTTAGATTCTCACAAATATATTAATATAAAATGAAAAACCGGGAGGTCGCCCGGTTCTTCGAAGGTAGAATTTAGGTTAATTCTAGGGTAAATAGGGTATATTTTATCTCAATTTTTAACGTTACAATAAATAGATGGGTTTTTTGCGGTTGTGGTTGCGTTGGAAAGTCAAAAAATAGTCAAATAGATATTAACATGTTGCATTGGACTGTAAAACAGTTGTTTGTAAAAATATTAAATTGTTAATAATTGAGCAACTATGTAAACACCCTTAAATAAATTAGTGTTAATTTTGTAGCCATATTTTGTATGCTATGGAAGATGATAAGTATGGGTTTTCCTATGAGGATGAGGTGAAGCATGCTGTACAGAAATTTGAGAAGATGAGAAAAAATAACGAGAGTTGTTTTTTCGATGTGATTGAATTTGAGACTATTATTGATTACTATATTGAGAGCAATAATGCTTTAAAAGCATTTGAAGCTGCCACACTTGCATCCGAACAACATCCTCATTCTGTCTCATTGCAGTTAAGAAAGGCCCGGGTTCTGCTCGATAAAGGCAGAGCAGTAGAAGCACTCATTTTACTTAAGAAACTCGAAAATATTGAACCGGGTAATCATGAAGTCTATATTGCAAAGGGTACTGCATATGGGATGCTTGGTGACATAAACGGAGCTAAGAAGATGTTTGACTATTCTCTGACTCTTGATTCGGAGGATGTCGAGAATATACTGTTTGCTATTACATCAGTACTACAAAATCTTAATTATTACGAACATATGATACCATATATGTTACGTCTGGTTGAGATGGAGCCTGAATTTAAAGCACACCTTTACGATCTGGCATACGCTTATGAAAAGATCGAAGATTTCGATAATAGCATAGTATTTTATCTTAAATATCTCGAAGAAGAGCCTTTTTCAGACAGTGCCTGGTATAATCTGGGAATTATCTATAATAAACTAGAATTGTTTGATAAAGCCATGGAGGCTTACGATTACGCCCTTGCAGTTAATTCACAGAATACATTTGCACTTTTCAACAAAGGGAATATTCTAAGTAATACTGACCGGTTTTCGGACGCGATTCCTGTTTATCATGAATATCTTGAGAATGAGCCCGAGAGTTTTGAGGCAATGACCTACCTGGCTGAATGTTATGAAAAGACCGGTGAGGTTACCATGGCAAAGAAATATTATCAGGAAGCTATTGAGTTGGCTCCCGATTTTGCCGATCCCTGGTTTGGTCTGGGTATCGTTGCCCTTAATACAGGAAATACCGACGACAGCCTGATCTTCTTTAGAAAAGCAGTACGACTCGATGATGAAAATCCGGAAATATGGTACCTGTTAGGTAAAGCACATTACGCCAAAGGGGAGAAGAAAGCAGCTCTTAGATGCTTCAGGGAAGCCTTAAAGCTCGATGCTTACTATGATGAAGTGTGGGCCGATCTGGGGAAAATAATTCTGAAAGATGGTCTGGGCGTAAAAGCATTGCCTTATCTTGAACATGCTTATAAGGTTACAGGGGACCTGCCGGGTATTAACTTTCTCCTGGCTGCATTTTATCTGAATACAGGTAACACTGAAAAAGCATTCAAACATCTTTCTATTGCGCTCGATCTGGACAAAGATCTGTTTCCAGAATTTGAAGGTCTTTTTCCTGTTAAGCTCTATACAAGGAAAATCAAAAAACTTCTGGATGGATATTCATTGCTTTCCTGATATAATAATAAAATAATATGACTTTAGGTAATGATCATACAAAATCCAAAACGCTTGAAAATCGATTTATTTACCCCAGCCCCAAGGGGAGTAAATTGATTTTGGCTGCGCCGAGCTCGCCAGCAAAGTCGACCCTGTTCTTCGCTCCCCCTGGGGCCGGGGTAAACGAAGAACAGGAGAAAATCAGAGTTTGGCTCGGTTCTTC
>JANNKF010000367.1:0-3357 GCA_031396165.1 Bacteroidales bacterium
AAAATAAGACATAGAGGTTTTAGCCTCCCCAACAGCATCGAATATCGTGCCTAGTTGCCGTGCAAGTTTTCCTCTATGTCTCCAGATTAATGTCATTTGTTAATGAATACAAAGATATGAGTTGCCGTCTGTGTCAGCCGCAGACATGGTTTTTGCACAATCCAGGTAGACGGACGAAAATTTACGTGTTACGGTAAAATTATCCAGACGGCTGAATCCCGGTAGACGGCCGCGAGTTATCATGTCACGATAAAACTGTCTAAGTGGTGATGCAAAAACCATGACAGCTGAGCGCAGGCCGGCAGCCCTATTGACTTTGTCTCGGCAGCAGGAGTTATCACGGTATATAAAATTAGATAAGTGATGATAAAGTTGCTCCCATAATTCTACTTGTCGATGAAGGAGCTGTCCGGGCTGCCGAAGGCAATTACCTATACCATCCGTGTTAGGTGCCGGAGTAGATTAAAACTATCACCCTGACTCGAATTTGTCAAGAGGGTAGAAAGCCAGATTTAATATAAATCAAATGTCTCATGCTTTCGCCTGGTCAGTCACAGATCAACTAACGAGTTAAAAAGCACTATGTCAGGAATATATATTGTGTTTTTAGTGTTAATCATGTATTGCAAATCAAATGTATTGAATATTTTTTGCATTTAGAACTAATCCTGTAGTTTGTTTACATTCTGTCACACGGATATATAGAAAGCAGGGAAAATAAAGAAATTGTCACGATTACGAATTTGTCATGCAGCGATGATATTGGGTTTTTTCGTTAGGTGTCGGAGAGTTCAAATCCCGGTAGATGGGCAGGAGTTGTCCTGTCACGATAAAATTTGATAAGTGACGACTCAATATACGATAGAACAATCGAAAATCAATTGTCATGCAAAATTTTATAACGAAGACGGGATGGGACATAGCGCTAACTCTGACACCTAACGGGAGTTTGTCTAATAACCTATTGATGATTTTTTAGAAAGGCATGATTTAAGCCAGATTTATCGATGCCTGACTCAGACTAATCTGAGGTTGTCTTAAAGTTCCTCTAATAAGCTCAAAAATCGTTAAAAACAACGACAAAAGTATCCTCAGATACTCCATCAACCGATCTCTGGTTAAAATATTACCAATTCGTCTGAGGTTGTAAGCAATAAACATAAAGCCGACATCGGAGCTCGCCCTGCTCATTCCTTTTTTGGTAAGGATATAACTGAATCCCCATTGTCGTTTAATAGTTCCATATGGATGTTCAACAATAGCCTGACGTCTCTTGTAGAGTTTTTCTTTCTCGTGATAAGCTTTACGATTTGCTTCGTAATACTCTGCGAATGTGGTTCTTGAAAGGACTCTTCCTTTTTTTGATCTTGTGCATTGCGAGTGTACCGGGCAGGTCTTGCATGAACGCGTTTTGTATTGCTTAAAGACCATTAGGTTGCCCCGCTTGTCGTGTTCCTTGTACCATGTCCCGTTTGTTCTGAGAACATCTCCCTGGGGACATGTGTAAGTATCTTCTGCATTATTGTAGATGAAGTGTTCAGAATTGTAATCATGGTTTGGTGCCTGACTGGTGGATGGCAGTGAAGGTATAGCCACAATTGTTTCAACTCCCATATCCTGAGCGGTCTTTAACTCTGAGCCGGTATGATAACCCTTATCGTAAAGGACAGTGAATTCATTTGTTCCCAGAATGCTTACTGCCCTTTGAACCATTTCTCCCATTGCTTTGCTGTCATTCTGGTTTGTTACCTTGTAGTCAATAGGAATGCAATTCTTAGAGTCAACGGTTGTTTGTACATTATAGGCTACTTCAGTGATATTGTTGCGAATCATTATTTGCCGGCTCTCCGGATCTGAAATAGAGATCTGTGATTCACCGGATTCCGAAAGTTGCTTTTCAATCTTTTTGTAATTCTCTTTTCTCTGCTGTTGCTTTTCAATCTCATCAAGTATTATCTGCTGATTATCTCTATCACTCTCTGCCAGTGCCCTGGTATACTCTTCAAGCTTGTTATCAATGTATGCGATATGTCGGTCTATCTTAGCCTGGTTGTAGTTGTTCTTCTTGCTGTTTTGAGCACGAAGCTTTGTGCTGTCCCCGGCAATAAGTATCCCACCAATCAGATCAAAATGTTTTGCAATCTGAACAGTAGCATGGAACACTTTCTTGATGGCTTTCGCATTGTCCTTGCGGAAATTGGCAATTGTGTTGTGATCTGGCTTGAGGCAGTTTAAAAGCCACATTACTTCAATGTTTCTTTTACACTCCTTTTCCAGATCACGGGAAGTCCGCACCTTATTCATGTACCCGTAAATGAAGAGCTTCAGTAAGTCAGAAGGATGGTATGCCGGACGGCCGTTTTCGGGAAAGTCAACTCTGAATCCATAGCTTTTAAGAGGAAGACTTTTCACAAAAAGGTCAATTATCCGGACATCATTCTCAGGGTCAATGGATTGGTCGAGTGAAACAGGAAAAAGTTGAGTCTGGGTTCTGTTATGTCCTTGTATGAATTTCATGTAGTTAAGATACAAAAACCGGCGTTTTTTCAAGAATTCCTGGCCTCATAGTTATGAACAAAAAGGGAAGGTTTTTAGACAGTCTGACGGCCCTTTGGAATTGGCATCCAGGTCAAGCTGGACATGCTTTAATGCGAGAATGTACATAAAATATTGACTTACAATAATGCTATAAGCCAACAGTGTTAATAGAAGCAGAATTTTATTTGTCATGATTATCAGGGATTTAAGTGGAACAAATTCAGATTATTTTTGCACTATTTAATTTCTACTTTGTAAAGTTTAATTCCAATGATTATAAGCCAAATCAGCCAAAGAGTGCTGCCGATAAACCCGGCCATATCCCAAACGGGAAAGTCAGGAATGACAGTTGCAAATAAATCGGCCTGGGCCAATAAATAGATGAATGAACTAATAAATCCCAGCCAATTAATCCATATTGGCATTAAATTTAATTTCATGAATGATACGGAGATCAGTATAGTCCAGGCAAATGTAAAAAATTGTCCTAAATGTTCGCCAAGTAGCACCCCGCCAAATTGATGGATTGTTTTGAAGGCAACTATAGCGGCAGCTTTAGTTGCTTCATCAGATGAATGCATAAAAGTGTCGGCCAGAACAGGCACAACAAATGTCCATCGCAGTAAACCCACCATCTGAACAATTAAACCGATCACTCCAATCGTTGTTGCCATGCAAACGAAGGGTGCTTTGTTTTCATATTGCTGACCAATCTTTATGTAGGCAGGTAATAATGGAAGACCGGTTACTGCAAATGCAAACCATGTCAGGATCAGTGTGTTTCCGCCCTGGTAAAATTTGGTAAGAATTGTTCCAGTG
>JANNKF010000422.1:0-14540 GCA_031396165.1 Bacteroidales bacterium
TGAAAAGCTGTCAAAGAATATTATGAGACCTTCACTGAATAAAGCGAGACATAAATTTTCTTTATTGCCTTCACCCAATTAGCTTTTCAGGTTTTGAATAACTCTTAAAAAACCATAAATTACCTTAAAAAATCAAACATGGAAAAAAAGTATTTTCCCCTTGGAACAGCCGAAAGCAGCCGGATAATAAAGGTTATCAGGATCTTCTTCGGATTAGTATGTATTGCTGTAGCTGTTTTTTGGGTACATTTCAATCTAACGGCACTAAAAACCGACGTAACCCTTTGGATTACAATTCTATTTCTTTTAGGATTCGGATTATTTCAGATATGGTCGGGACTCGGCAAGGCAACGAGATTTATTGAGTTTGACAATAATTCTATCCGACTTAAAAAAAATGCTATAATGCCACCTGTGGAAATGGTTTCATCTGATATAGAGAGAATTGAGATTTTCCCTCTGAATGTTATTATTTATTTCAAATCCCAAAAAAAGACGCTTCTCAGGTTCGGAACAACTTATCATGAACAGAATGAAAAGATATTAGATGAGTTAATAGCTTTCGCTGAAACGAATAATATTCAATTTGAGGTAATTGAAGAAAAATTATAGACCTGAAATGTGGTCCCAGATAGCTTTATTAACCGGAATTCCATTCTTCATATTTTCATTTCTTATGTGAACCACATTCTCCCCGGGATACCTGACTCTGGATGTCTCGCTCTCAGGGACCGATTTCTTAAGATCCTCTAAAATAAGTTCAATTGAATTTTCGATAGACGGAAAGTTTTTGAGATTCTTAAGACATATAGCTATAAAGACTTGTGATATACTTGATTCTGAAACACATGAATGGATCTGGTGTGTAGACAGCCCTCCTGAAAGTACCGTTGCTAGGATATCCAACATGAGAGATAAACCAGAACCTTTCCAGTAACCAATAGGTAAGGTCCGGCATGTTTCAAGTATCTCCTCCGGATCTGTAGTAAGCTCATTATCATTATTATATCCGCCAGGAAAAGGAAGTTTAGTTTCCTCATTCCTGTATGTTTCCATCTTACCATAAGAGAAGAGAGACATGGCAAAATCGAGAACAATTGCTTCATCTTTATAGGGTAAAGCAAAGACAAAAGGATTATTTCCAAGCCTGGGATCCCTGGCTCCCCAGGCCGGCATATTCGGACAGGTATTGGTCCAGCCGATAAACACATACCCTTTCCGTGCTGCCTGCCAGCCATATGCCCCGCCTCTCATCCAGTGATTTGTATTTGCCATAGCCAACATACCGATACCATTTTCATTTGCCAGCTCAGTAGCTCTGTTTGTGGCAAAAAATGCATTTAATGGTCCGGGGCCGAGATTGCCGTCCCATTGTTCTATTGATCCGAAACGGTGTATCAGAGATGGTTCAGCTCCGGGCCTGACGTATCCGTCTTTAGTGTTCTTTATGAAGCGGGGAAACCTGTTTACACCATGCGAATAGACACCCTCAAGACTGTTTAATGTAAAAATCTCAGCACATTTGTCAGCTTCCTGTTCAGAATAGCCGGTATTACAAAGAATCCTGAAAAATTCTGATTTCATTTTCTCAGGAAGGATTCTGATATTAAGTTCAGTGTTTTCCATAGATTAGAGTATTAAACAACAGCAAATATAGCGCTGGCGCCGATTTGTAATCGGTGCCATTTTAACATGCAGGGATTGCAGATCCAGGCTAACAATTCTACCTACTGATTCATTTCATGACAATATCTGCAAAATCCATGAACCAGTTCCAGTCTTTCAACAGCATATTATGCGCACCGTCCCTGATGTGAAATCCAATTTTTCCGCTGATAATCTGTTTGTTAAGTGTAGGCATCGATTCCGGAATATCGGATTTTACACCCAAAAGATTGAAGACCGGCACAGAGTGATACAATGCAAGATATGAACCCCGGGGGTCGCCCCAGAGATCCTCACTTGCACAATCCACATACAATGCTCTTGGCGCAATGAGAGCCAGGAGCAAATGCATATCGACCGGCATAGAATTTTCATTATCGCTGTATTTCTTATAGTTGGTACAAAACCAGTGTGGAAATGCAGTGTTAATACGTCCAACTGTTTCTCCATATTTCCTTCGTGCGAGAGCGGCACCACCGCAGCCCGACTCATTCGATACAACCATTGCAAAGCGTTGATCCTCCGCTCCTGCCCATAACGCACTTTTACCACCACGTGAGTGCCCGACTACTGCAACTTTACCTGCATCAATTGTATTATCTGTAACCAGGTAATCCATGCATCTGCTGGCCCCCCATGCCCACGCAGCAAGGGTTCCCCATGCATCATTAGTCCTGGTATTTCTGTCTAACAGACCATGGATGCCGTTCTTAAAATCATCAAAACTATCAGGGTCCACATCTGCATTACAAAAGACTGCAATTGCATAACCTCTGGCGATTACCTCTTCTGCAGGCCAGAATTCACTTTTTCTTTTCCTTGTGGGATCTGTATTTGTAGGTCCCCTGTTATCGATTAAAAGAAATGCAGGCGAAGGGAGCTTGGCATTATTCGGCGTAAAAAGAGTCAGATGAATGACAAGTTCTTTTCCCTGTGCTGCGATCTGAATATCAACCTGTTTCAGAGTAGCTGCTCCATTCATCGCATTTTTATCAGTATTGATTATCTTAAAACTCATCTGATATGGCGTTTCAGGTATACGTCCATAAACATTAGTACGGAAAAGCTCAAGAATCTCATTTCTTCTTGCATTATCCCATTGTCGTTTCAATGTCACTTTTTGGCCATCAGTCGAAGTAAAAATATCAGGCAAAGTATAGGAGGGAACTTTTTCTTCATAATAATTGAACACGACACCCGGCTTCGACAGCTTTTCAACAGTCTCTTTGGATGCTTTCCATCCATCTTTTGACTGTCCGGATGATTCGTGGAATGGAATCAGAAAGAATAAAACAGCCCATGCAAACACAGAGTAAGATTTTTTTTTGTTATTCATTTCTTCAGAATTTAATTAATTACGCTGAATTGTCTCTGATAACAGAATTACAATCAAAAATAGAATAAATTACCCGTTTTTATACTTCCCTCAATACTCTATCTTTGTTTTCATGTCAAATACAATGAAGAACAGGTTTCTCATACTAATATTTATCATTTCAGGCCTTAATGGAAATTCACAGTCGTTTAAAAGGCCGTTAATAATCGAACCAAGAGTTCATACAGGAATGATTCTTCCATTTTATGAAGCACTTACTTATCTTATTCAGGATGATATATATGCTTTTGATCTTTCTGTTGGCTTTCCAACATTTGGGACAAGTTACTGGGAAAAACTATACCGTTATCCACGACCCGGTCTGGGTTATACCTACTGGAATTTAGGCAATAATGAGGTACTTGGAAAGGCTCATTCCATTTATGGTTTTATAAACATTCCCATACTCAGGAAGGGGGAAAGGTTTTCGCTGAATTACCAGATCTCTTTTGGAGGAGCATATCTTTCCAGAATATTTGATCCTTATGAAAATCATCTTAACCGCGCAATAGGTTCACATACTAATGTTTACATCAGACTTGGAATCGATAGCAGGATAAAATTAACTCCTGTTTCAGAACTTGTTGTTGAAATGGGGGCAACACATTTTTCCAATGGGAAAACCCGGTCGCCAAATTATGGTATAAATGCCGGTACAATTTCGTTGGGAATGAATTACCTGTTTAATAATCCGGCTATTTACCCGGATGAAGCTGAGATTCCGGTAAATGAAAATAAATTTGTACAATCTGTATTTTATTCCGCAGGCTCCAAAGTATACGATAATCTGCTGGGAAATAAATATTTTGTCTCCTCATTATCATATAATATTGAGAAGATTATTAGCCAGAAAAGAAGACTGGGGCTTGGTATTGATTTTTCATATGATGGTTCAATCAGAGAAGCTCTTGAAGTTGAAAAAGGCAAAACTGAAAGTGAGTTTAACAGCCTGATCAGGTTGGGACTGCAGACATCGTATGGAGTCCGGTATAAACAGTTTATCATGGGACTTCAGCTTGGTCATTATCTCTACTCAAAACATACAGTTCTAACGCCGATTTACAATAAAGTATCAGTTCAATATATGATTACAAAAAATATTATCGGGAATGTTTCAATCAAGTCACACTGGGCTAAGGCTGATTGCCTTTTGTGGGGGATTGGATATTGCTGGTAGGATAACTGGCGCCAGGTAGAAGGCAACAGACGGAAGGCGTCAGGCGGAAGGCGGAAGGCGTCAGGCGGAAGGCGGAAGGCGGAAGGCGTCAGGCGTCAGGCGTCAGGCGACAGGGCACAGAGCGCAGGGCGCGGTACAAAAGATACTATTTCTTCAGCCACAGAGTGGCGACATATCGGTAGCAGAAATATACAAATCATTTCCAGCGCCGGAGAAGAGTTTTAATAACATAAATGGACTAACCACCGGCGCTTAAAAAGGCAAAAAGAACAGGAAAAAACAAATTGAAGAAAATGAAAAAACCATTGATATATATTGTTTTCTTGTTATTGAATGTCTCATGTCAGAAACTTCTTTTTAATGATGCTGAGGGCACAAGAGAAATCACTTTGAAGGATTTTCATGCAGTGTATGTAACTGGAATATATGATCTTATCCTCATTCAGGATTCGACTGACAAGCTGGTAATATCAGGGAATAGGGATATTAATTCAATTACTGCTGAGGTCATAAATGATACTCTTTATATTAATGATCATAAAAAAATGTCTGTAAATCCCAAAAAAAACACCCTGACCCTGCACTTCAGTAACATAGAGCATCTTGCAACAAACGATCCGGTAAATATCTCTAACACAGATACTATCAGAACAGACCGTTTTATTTATGAGGGCATTGGTGAAATAGCTGAAGCAAAACTGGTTGTGGATTGTACTTACTTCCTTGCGGTAAATTCTGCCAATACCCTGGGATATTTTCATATAAGTGGTTTGGCTGAAACGGCTGTATTTTTTAACCGATACGGTGGAAGTATGTTTGCAGAAAATCTGAAATGCCGGAATGTTGAAGCAATAAATGGGTCGGTTGGTGATATATATCTAAGCGCTTCTGATAACCTGACTGCATCCATAAGAGGTCCGGGAAATATATACTACCATGGAAAACCTCTGATCAAAATATCAGAAAGAACAGGCACCGGGAATATTGTACCTTTGGATTAAAATTGATCAGGTATGAATTTGTGGCAATCATACGAAAACAACAAAACAGAGTGTCTGTTATGCCCACATTTTTGTAAACTGGATCCAGGCAGGACAGGGATATGTGGTGTAAGAAAGAATACCGGGAAGCAGATTGAACTAACTACATATGGTGTCATTTCAGGAATGGCATTTGATCCTGTGGAAAAGAAACCGCTTTATCATTTTTTTCCTGGTTCAGTGATCTTATCGGTTGGTTCATACGGGTGCAATATGAGATGTGATTTTTGCCAGAATTTCCATATTTCACAGAATATCCCTGAAGATCATGGCAAACAAATTATGCCGGCACAACTGGTAAATGAAGCTCGTAATACAAGGAATAATATTGGCATTGCGTTCACATATAATGAACCTGTAATCTGGTTTGAGTATATCAGGGATGTAGCAGCTGCTGTAAAAAAAGAAGAAATGCATACGGTACTTGTAAGCAATGGCTTCGTGAATAGTTCCCCTCTTGAAGAAATAACCGGATTCATCGATGCCTTCAATATTGATCTGAAGGCTTTTAACAATAATTTTTACAGGAAACTTACAGGATCTGATATTGAGCCTGTTAAAAACAGTTTGAAGCAAATTGCAAGATCAGGGAAACACCTCGAGATAACAACACTTATAATACCCCGGGAAAACGATTCAGAAAAGGAAATGACTAAGCAGGTTGAATGGATTGCCGGCGAGTTAGGTTCAGATGTTCCTTTACATCTGAGCAGATATTTCCCTGCATACCACAGAGAAAATCCCGCCACACCTGACGATCTGCTTTTGAGATTATTTGATATAGCCTCCTCGGAACTAGATTATGTCTACATGGGCAATACACCTTCAGATAAAGGACAAAATACAAAATGTCCCAAATGCGGGATATTTGTAACAATAAGATCAGGGTATACAACAAAACTCCTGAATCTGGATAATGAAGGCAGGTGTGCGGAATGCGGAAACCTGATTTACAGGAATTATACTATTTCTTCTTCGATAAGGCGCTGAGTCTGTCAAACAGCTTATCAACTCCTGTAAGAAGATCCTTCTCAACTGTTTTATAATATGCCCTGACAATTTTGGTGTTTTCTTTGCCATCAGGGTTATTAACACGTGCAATAAGATCATTTCTGAAATTAACAGCATCTGTAATAATTGCTGTCAGTTCATCTGGTTTATCATCGGGATGAATGCTTGAGAAAGCAAAACAGTCGGAGATAACTTCAAAAACGAGATAATCAATATCTTTTTTAAGATTTCTTACACTTGCCATACAGTAAAGGTTTGATTTAAATTTGGATACAAAGATAATAAATTATCTGTCAGTATCCAGGGCAGGTGTCAATAATCAGGTCTGAAATATCTTATGCTTTCTTCCACCTTTAATAAATAAAGTCTCCTTAATTCTTCCATTAATGGCAGTTTTACATTAAATTTAATGTCACCGATACAATAATATGGCATAACCATAGGTGATGTACCGGTCATGAAAGCTGCTTCATAGCCCGAAATATCATCGGCATTTACACATTCAAATTTTACCCTGATGCTGTTGACTCTGCATATTTCAAGAATGTGTTTACGTGTTATTCCCTTAAGGATCAGATTGTCAGGTGCCGTATATAGGATTTCTTTCCTTAGAAAGAAAATATTCGACCTGCTCCCTTCAGTAATTAAATTATCAGCATTGACAAGTGCAACTTCATAAGCACCTTCATTTATCAGCCTGCGAGCTATTTCTGAACGAAGTTTGTGGTCAATAACCTTGGATTCCGGATCTTTCCTTTCTGCGCTAAAAAGAATTCCTTTGACTCCGGATTTATATTGATTGGCAGATGGATAAACAGACTCAATAAAATACACAATACAATTTTGCGACCCTTGATTGTAATTATACACAATCTTAATATTTATATCCTTTATCTTATTGGATCGTAAAAGCTTGGTAATACTTTCCGTTATGAAAGATTCATCTGCCAGAAGGGTCTTATTCTTATTCCGGACACTTGAAGCAAGTCTCTCCATATGATCGTGAAAAAAAACCGGACTCCCTTTTACAAGCCGGATGACCTCATAAACTGATTCACCCTCGTAAACAAGTGAACTATCAAATAATTCTGCCGGCTGAAGCTCACCGTTCTGTATGAAATCCTTTCCGAAACATTCTCTCATATCAAAGTTAATTGAGTTAACAAAAATACAAACATTCAGTCAATCTGCCCCATTTCTGAGTATATTCGTAGCCAATAATTCACAGGACAGACCAGTCGATGTATGCGATAATTGATATCGAGACCACAGGGGGCAGTGCACGGAATGAAAAAATCACTGAAATAGCCATTTATCAGCACGACGGGATCACAATCACAGGTGAATACGTTACACTTATAAATCCTGAGAGGAACATCCCCTATTTTATTACCACTCTCACCGACATCACTAATGAAATGGTAGAGGATTCTCCGCGGTTTTATGAGATTGCCAAACAGATTGTTGAACTTACTGAAGGCAGAACATTTGTTGCTCACAATGCCAGGTTCGACTATTCGTTTATACGGGAAGAATTTAAATCGCTGGGGTTCAATTACAAGAGAAACCTCCTGGATACCGTAACCCTCAGCAGGAAACTTCTCCCCGGCCACAAATCGTATGGCCTGGGTAACATATGTAAAGATCTGCGTATTTCTATTAATGGCCGGCACAGGGCAGCAGGAGACGCCCTTGCTACTGTAAAGCTATTCGAGATCCTGATGGAAAAAGACAAAGTGCTTAATGGCAGCAAGACTGCTTTGATGAAAAACACAAAACTTTCCAAACTCCATCCAAAACTTGATATTAATAAAATTGAAAGTATACCCGACGATCCCGGCGTCTACTATTTTTATAATGAAAAGGGAGACCTTATATACATAGGAAAAAGCAGAAATCTTCAACAGAGGATCAGTACACACCTGTCGAACAACTCAACAAACAGAGCTATGGAAATGCGTGATCAGATAGCTGACATTTCCTGGGATCCAACAGGAAGTGAACTGATTGCCCTTCTGAAAGAGTCTTCTGAGATCAAATCGAATAAACCGGTTTACAACAGGGCACAACGCAGATCTGGTTTTCAATGGGGCATATTTAGCTTTACCGATGACAAAGGTTATATTAATTACCGATATGGTCAGCTCAATACAGAAGATATCCCGATTAGTGTTTTTACATCGAAAGAGAAAGCCAAATCGAAGCTCAACTCCCTGGTAGAATCGCTTATTCTCTGTCAGAAACTATGCGGCCTCTATGAAACAGATGGTGCATGTTTCCATAACCAGGTGGGTATCTGCAGAGGGGCGTGCAGTGGGAAGGAATCTCCGGAAGACTATAATGAGCGTGCCTCTAAGGTTACTGATGAATTCATATTCTCGAGACGGAATTTTTTTATTATTGATAAGGGACGAGATGACGAAGAAAGATGCGCTGTAAAGATTGTAAATGGAAAATTCTCCGGGTGGGGCTACTTCAATATAAATGATATGGGATTTGGTCTTTCAGCACTACATGATTGTATAGCCCAATCAGCCGACAACCATGATATTCAGGTAATTCTGAAACAATACCTTAAAAATTTCAAAGTCGAGAAAATCATTGAATTCTGAATGCAATGACGTGCCATGGCATGTCCTCAGACTTAAAATATTAATATATTTGTTATAAGAACCAACAACATCACGCTATGCCTGTATTTACACGAACCACTAAGAATCTCATTTTAAAAATTGATGAATTCTTTGATGATATCGATCTGGGATTACTTGTCTTCAGGGAGGGTATAAAAGCCTATCTTGATAAGGATATGGAATGTTTTCAAAGACATCTCCACAAAGTTGAAACTCTTGAAAGCAATGCGGATAGACTTCAGCGGTCAATTGAGAATGAAATGATTACGCATTCCATCTTACCTCAGCACCGTGCAGAGGTAACTAAACTTATTGATGAGATGGATGAGATAATTGATTCCCTGAAAAGCTCACTAAATGAGATATATACGGAATTGCCCGATATACCTGAATCGTTAAATAAAAATTTTATCAGTCTGACAGAGACCTCTGTGAGTACTGCGGAAGAACTTATACCGGCAGCACGTGCCTATTTTAAGACACCATTTACAGTTAGGGAGAAACTACTGAAAGTTTACTATTTTGAGAGTGAGACAGACAAGATTGCACTAAGTACCAAGAAGATTATTTTTCAGGATATGAAAGAACTTGACCTGGCTCATAAGGCACATCTGAGGTATATTATTCACCACATTGAAAATATATCCGATCTGGCGCAGAAAGCAGCTGACCTGCTCTCAGCCATGGCAATTAAAATTGTAATGTAAAATGATTTTACTATTTCTTACCAGCGGCCTCTTCCTTGGATGGTCACTTGGTGCAAATGATGCTTCGAATGTGTTTGGTTCAGCAGTTGGATCCAGGATGGTTTCATTCAGAAAAGCTGCAATTATTGCTTCCATTTTTGTCATTCTTGGTGCTGTCATTCAGGGAGCCGGAGCTTCCGGAACCCTGGGTAAACTTGGGGCGGTAAATGCAATCGGTGGCTCATTCACTGTGGCCCTGGCTGCTGCAATTACAATTTATATGATGACAAAATTTGCGCTGCCTGTCTCAACAACCCAGGCAATTGTTGGCGCAATAATCGGGTGGAACTTTTTCACCGGAAATTCTACCGATAGTAAGACTTTATCTCAGATTGTAATTACATGGGTATCAGGACCGGTAATAGGAGCAATTTTTGCTATACTCTTATATATTTTATTGAAGAAATTCAAGAGATCTGCCAAAATCCACATGATAAGGTTTGAATCTTATATCAAAACCGGTCTGATCGTAGTTGGCGCCTTCGGAGCTTATAGTCTGGGTGCAAATAACATTGCCAATGTAATGGGTGTCTTTATTCCTGCATTCAATCTTCAGGATCTTGATTTCGGAATCTTCATTCTGAACTCCTCACAACAACTCTTTCTGGTAGGGGGAATTGCTATTGCTGCTGGAATATTAACCTATTCAAAAAGGGTAATGGAAACAATAGGAGGAAGCATTGTTGAATTATCCTCAGAAGCAGCGTTGGTTGTTGTGCTGGCTCAGTCAATTGTTCTCTTTATCTTCTCATCCACCTTTCTCTCAAATCTGTCTGTTAAATTAGGCCTCCCTCCCATCCCTATGGTACCAGTCTCCAGCTCACAGGTGGTAGTCGGGTGCGTGTTGGGTATCGGGCTGTATAAGGGAGCCAGAAATATCAATTTCAAAATCCTGGGCGGAATAGCACTGGGATGGCTCGCAACACCAATTGCTTCAGGACTTCTGGCATTTTTCTCGCTCTATTTTATGAAGAATATTTTCAGTATTAATGTCGGCGCAAAAGCAGGCTCTATCAGTAACCAGATGGGTACTGAAATTAATATTGCAACAGATGTCTCGGATCTGTTCAGATATCTTCTTCTGGGAATCCTGATTTTTGGAACAATTGGTGCCTTTTATTATCTTCTGCTTGAAAGGAAAAAGAAAAAAGACTTTCAGAAATCAGAACAGAAATTCTGGATGAATCTGAAGTAATGGCAATAGGGTGCAGATCAGTTTTTCACTGGCAGCACTGAATAATCTTTGCCATACTCCATCATCTGACCAATATAATCGTCAGTATACTTAACAGTTATATCAATAATCTTATTATCAGCATCATACACCGGGACAAGTGCTGGATTCACAAAACCCGTGTAGGGAGCAAGATTCAGTTTTGCATAACGTCTGAGGATTTCACTATGCAATACAGGATCAATTTTAACTCCGAATTCTTCAATTAGATTCTTTCCCGTCTCAAAATCGCCTTCCGACTTAATTCTCTGAATCTCTTTAAGAAGTTCTCCAAAGAGTGTCTGTACTTTTTTGTAATCATTTATCCTTACAAAAGTCTCCCCATCATGGGTTAAAAATTCCACGGTCTTATCTGCTTTTCCCTTTTCATATACCCAATGCGAAATGGCAGATCTGCAGCGCATATGAGCCTGTTCAATATCCTTTCCCGGTTGAATCCTTACTATCTGAGTTAATAGTCCGTTTCTCAGGTATGAATCATAAGCTGCCTTAGCTGCTTCTACATCGGGAAGAAGTCCAAGTTCTGTTACTTTTTTATCCATCATATAGTATAGAGCAAAAAGATCTGCACGTGTCTCCTCAAGGGTAGATGCATAATTCCTGAGAGAATTGGGATCAGTTCCTTCTGCAAGCTTTCCGCTGGCATGTCCTACACATTCATGCAGATCGGTATGCAATGCATCTGAGATGGTACCATATTCTTTTACTCTTTTAACTTCTGCCTGATCGAGTGCGAATTCCTCAAGAAAACCGTTGCCCTGCGATGCAACATCGTAGGCATTGGTAATATTTGCCAGAGTAACTGATTTTGATCCAATTTCTTTCCGTATCCAATCGGCATTCGGAAGGTTTATGCCGAGCGGTGAAGCAGGGTAACAGTCACCACCAAGCATTGCAATATTAATAACTTTGGCAGCAACTCCTGTAACTTTTTCCTTTTTGTATTGAGGTTGAATCGGCGAATTGTCCTCAAACCACTGAGCATTTTCCGTAATAATCTTTGTTCGTTTTGTTGCTTCCACATCGGTATAATCAACTATAGCTTCCCATGTAGCTTTCATGCCCATCGGATCTTCATAGTTCTCTATAAATCCGTTTATATAGTCAACCATCTGATCGCTGTTCCTTGCCCATACAACGTTATACTCATCCCATTTTTTCAGATCTCCGGTTTTATAATATTCAATCAGAAGGCCTAATTCCTGTTTTTGAATATCGGTTTCAGCAACAGTAATTGCCTTCTCAATCCACATAATAATGTTGTCAATTGCGGGACCATATTTACCACCAGACTTATACACCACCTCAGTTACTTTTCCTTCCACTTTTACAACTTTAGAGTTCAGTCCGAGTGATACAGGACGCAAATCCCCGGCAATAACTTTTTTTGAGTAGAATTCTTCAACATCTTTCTGAGTCACTCCTTCGTAAAAATTTGATGCAGACTCAGATACCATATCTTTCCCATCTCTCTGTTCAACTTTTCGTGCAAAAAGGTTCGCATCAAATAGAATCGGGGTGAGATCCCTAATAAGGATATCAATCGTCTCGCCTTCAGAAAGAGGAAGAGACTCCGGTCTAACACCTTTCACCAGTTTTGCAAAATATTCGGAGGTAATAACGGGTTTGAATTTATCGCTTGAATAATGATGATGTATACCATTGGCAAAAAACACCTTTTTCGCATAGACAATAAAAGTCCTGAATTCTTCAGTTTCTTGGTTACCGGAATAGCTTTCAATAATTGCTTCAAGAGTTTTTCTTATCTTTAAATTGTAGCGGAAGTTCTGATCCCATAAAATATCCCTTCCTGACAGAGCTGCCTGACCCAGATAATAAATATATTGTTTTTGCTTAAGCGAAAGTGATTCAAATCCGGGGAGTTTGTATTTTAGTACTCTTATATCGTCAAATTGCTCAACAAAATAATTAAATTCATCTGAGGCCATTACAGCAGGCTGTACCGCATTTCTGCACGAATTATTGCTCAATCCAATCATAACCAGAAGAATAAATATTTTAAAATCTGTTTTCATTATGGTGAAAAATTCTTAATATGTATTATGCTAAATTATCAAAAAGATTACGAAACATAAATAAATAAATTGAGCCGTTTTGTACATTTGCACAAAATACTGATGCTCTGATGAGAAAAATATTTCCAATTCTATTTGCACTATTTATGTCGTTGCCCGGATTCTCCCAGGACAGAGTAACCGGTAGAGACTTCGCTACGCGTTCTGAAGTTATTGCAATGAACGGAATGGCAGCAACCAGTCAGCCACTTGCAACACAGGTAGCCCTGGATATTCTTAAAAAAGGGGGAAACGCTATCGATGCAGCAATTGCTGCCAATGCAGTACTAGGTGTAGTGGAACCAACCGGTTCAGGTATCGGGGGTGATTTGTTCGCTATAATCTGGAATGCTGAAAAAGGAAAACTTTATGGTCTTAATGCAAGCGGAAAATCACCGAGGTCATTAAAACTCAATTATTTTCAGGATAACGGGTTTGAATTCATTCCACCATATGGACCCCTGCCGGTATCAGTACCCGGCTGCGTTGACGGCTGGTTTGAAATGCATGATATGTTTGGCCGTCTGCCGATGAAAGAACTTCTGCAGCCTGCAATAACCTACGCAAGAGATGGGTTTCCTGTTACTGAACTCATCGCTTATTACCTCAATAAGGGGACAGCAACCTTACAGGAATTTTCTAATATAAAGGAAGTTTATATGCCAAAGGGTAAGGCTCCTGTAAAAGGAGAGGTTTTTAAAAATCCGTTACTTGCCAAGACTCTTGAAAAGATAGTCAAAGGTGGAAGAAACGAATTTTACAGGGGGACAATAGCCCGAGATATCGATGCTTTTATGAAGAAACAGGGGGGATTTCTTACCTACGACGATTTATCACGTCACCACTCGGAATGGGTAGAACCTGTTAACACAACATATCGTGGATTCGAAGTTTGGGAACTTCCGCCAAACGGACAGGGAATAGCAGCTCTTCAGATCCTTAACATTCTGGAGGGATACGACATTTCTGCGATGGGATTCGGATCTGCAGAGTATATTCATGCATTCACTGAGGCTAAAAAACTGGCTTTTGAGGATCGTGCAAAATACTATGCCGATCCTGTCTTCAGTCTTACGCCGGTTTCGCAGCTCATTTCAAAAAAGTATGCAAATGAAAGACGCAAACTAATTGATCCTGAGAAAGCTGCAAAAATTTACGAAGCAGGCAAAATTGAAGCCGGTAATACAATTTATCTGACTGTGGCAGATAAATTCGGAAACATGGTTTCACTTATTCAGAGTAACTACAGAGGAATGGGATCAGGTATGTGTCCAACCGGACTCGGTTTTGTGCTACAGGACAGGGGTGAAATGTTCAGCCTTGAGGAGGGTCATAACAATATGTATGCTCCCGGTAAAAGACCTTTTCATACAATAATCCCGGCTTTTATTACGAAAAATGGCAAACCCTTTATCAGTTTTGGGGTAATGGGTGGGGATATGCAGCCGCAGGGCCATGCCCAGATAGTGGTTAACCTGATAGACTTTAAAATGAATCTGCAGGAAGCGGGTGATGCTCCCAGGATTCATCATGTGGGATCTTCAGAACCAACAGGACAAAGGATGACAGATGGTGGCATTTTAC
>JANNKF010000469.1:0-4903 GCA_031396165.1 Bacteroidales bacterium
GACCCAGTCATCTAGACAACTTTATCGTGACACAGAAATCCTGCTCATCTATCGGGACTGTGCAAAAACACATGCCAACCCCGACACAGACGGCAACTAACCAAACCGCCGGGCCGTTAGCACATATATTTGCGGCAGAGAGACTTAGCCCCTCGCGCCGTGTTAATAAAGTTTTATCATGACAATAATATTTCAACACTTTATCGGGACTTGCCATCGCGCGAGAATAGGCCCTCTCGCCGTCATCAAAATCTTCTGTTATATAATTAACAATACTGCTTTCTACCGGGACTCTCCCATCGCGCAACGAAAAATACATGTGCTAACAGCCAAGGCCAACTTAAGATATCTGGACAGATTGGAGACTCAATCAAAATAAGACACCTTCATTGTTGATTGATCATTTTTTGATAGATTTGTAAAAACATTCAAGATGGACCAATCAGAGATTAAAAATATAATCTTGAGCCACTTAAAAGGACTTAACCCGATTAAGGTTGGTATCTTTGGTTCCTATGCCAGAGGAGATAATAAAAAGGGTAGTGATATTGATATCTTGGTTGAGTTCAAAGTGGCTCCTTCTTTGTTGACACTTATTAAATTAGAAAATGACCTTTCCGAAATTCTTGGCATCAAAGTGGATCTGGTTACAACTGGCGCATTGAAAAATAAGAGAATTAAAAGGAGCATTCAGAAAGACCTCATTAACATATTGTAATGATTAAGGACGATCTCGCTTACATAGAGCATATTCTTGATTGTATCAGAAAAATCAATGAGTTTAGTAACGGTCTATCTTTAAAAGAATTCAAGACCAATGAAATGGTTCAGGATGCTATCATTAGAAATATTGAAATAATTGGCGAGGCATCAAAAAAAATCTCTAAAGACACAAAGCAAACTTATTATAAGATTCCTTGGAAAGAGATTGCCGGCATGCGTGACAAACTCATCCATGACTATTTGGGAGTCGACATTTCTGTAGTTTGGAAGACGATCCATCAAGATATTCCTACACTTGAAAAACTCATCAGCGAGATAGAAAAATAAAATACATGTGCTAACACGGATGGTATAGGTAATTGCCTTCAGCAGCCCGGACACATTCGTAATCAACCAAATACATAAGTCGAAAGATTCTTCTAACTTATCATAATTTCAGTACCGTGACTAATCCTGCTACCGTGACAAAGTCTATGGGGCTGCCGGCCTTCGCGCCGTTGTCATGGTTTTTGCATCTTCATCTGGACTATTTTCTCTTAGCGTGACAAATTCGTATCATTTATCGGGACTCAGTCATCTGGACACCTTTATCGTGACACGAAACTTATCGCCATCTATCGGGACTGTGCAAAAACACATGCCAACCCCGACACAGACGGCAACTACCCATACCACCGAGCCGTTAGGCGTCAGAGTTGCGGTCCGCCCCATGCTGTCTTCGCTAGAGAATTTATCGTGACAATAATATTTCGTGTTTTCTTGTTTGTTCCCAATCAACTCTATCAAGTTTTATCTTGCCGGACAATTTTTCAGTCACTTTGCTGGACTCAGTCATCTGGACAGTTTTTTTATAACGTGACAATTCCTGCTCATCTACCGGGATTAAGGCAACTCCAGCGCCTAACGGTAAGGCCCAATTTCTGCTCTGAATAAAAACTTCTTATCTTGACAATTTCTTTGCTATTCTTCTTTTTATGATTCGCATGACACGATGTTAACAAACTTCTTGATAGGTTTTTTATATACGACAAGCATTGTGAAATGTTTCACAGCAATACATTTTATATAAGGACAAATTCTTTCTCGTGTGACAGTTTTAAAATTACTCCGGCGCCTAACACGGATGGTATAGGTAATTGCCTTCAGCAGCCCGGACTGCTTGGTAATCAGCCCCAAAGTCTATGCATCAAAATCATTACTACTTATTAAAATGTCGGTCCGTGACTAATCCTGCTACCGTGACTAAGCCAATGGGGCTGCTGGCCTTCGCGCCGTTGTCATGGTTTTTGCATCTTCATCTGGACTATTCTATCATAGCGTGACAAATTCATATCATTTATCGGGACCCAGTCATCTGGACAATTTTACCGTGAGACCAAAATCCTGCTCATCTATCGGGACTGTGTAAAAACACATGCCAACCCTGACACAGACGGCAACTCCCCATACCACCGAGCCGTTATAGTGCATTTGCAGCCAGTGACAGATCCCAACTTGACCCGGACAAACGCACTATAACTCCAAATCCTTTTTATAAATTAAAATTGTATCCCTTGACAAATCTTGCTTTAGTGACCATTTTAGAGGGCGCGAAAACTAACTGACTAGACAGAATTTCAGCGGATGACAATATGCAGTTTCTCTGATAATATTTGTAATTTTGAACAGCATCATATATTATTCTAGTATTATAGACTACTTAAACACAGTGATTTTCAACCCTGAAAACTTTTACATATGAAATCAAAGCTTCTATTCAGTATGATAACTTTGATATACTTTTCAGCCTGTCAGCAAAAAGAGAAAAGTAATATCGCAACTCAAAAGACAGAGTTCCCTCTTAATATAAATTTAATCGATGCTTTGGCAAATCCCAAAGACATAAAACTAAGTGAGATTGCAGACAGCATAGCCTATATCCCTCTTGAATATGTAAAAGATAATCCTGTTGGATATATTGGGGACTTCAAGTATTTCGCAGAGAATATTTTTATTCACGTATATGGTTCTGAGCAAAAATTCTTACGTTTTGATGGTAAAGGAAAATTTCTTAACGAGATAGGCACAATGGGTCGAGGACCTGGAGAATTCCCGGGAGGATCAAGTTTTTCTGTCATAGATAATCCAGATAGGTTATACATATTATGCAATTTTGTGCCTCGAAATGTTTTGGAATATGACTATAACGGTAATTTGTTAACAAGAGTTTTAACTGCCCATCCGGCTGTTGGCTTTTTAGAAGCTATATCGCCTGACAGGTTTCTATTTCTTATCCGAAGTGATACTTCATTTCATTACCTGGCAGATTTAAGCGACCGAAATAATAAATCACTTTATGTCGTCGCTCATCCACTCTTATCAAATCCTAAACATAAGAATCTTACTTATTTAGAATATCCAGGAGCCCGTTCTGGAACATATTTTAACAGATCGCCTTTATTTTGGGATGAATTTTCGATGGATACAATATATTCAGTTTTGAATGATTCAATTTATCCCAAATACACACTCGATAAAGGATCTGAAGGTGCACCATTTGAAATACTGTATTCCAGAAATACTATGCGGCCTGACCCTGGAATAACTCCTAAACGCTGGAACTATCTTTTGCCTATTGGTTTTACTGAAACTTTTCATGATGTTTTTATCACAGCAATCTTCAAGAATAAGGAATTATATCTTATAAACTACAATAAATCAACTCAGTCTGTCTCTTCCATGAAAACCCCATTTGTAATACCAGATAATCCTGGACAGCCCGCTACTGTATCTCCCAAATTTATAAATGATATTGATGGAGGAATTTCATTAGGTACAGGTAGACCAAACAGGGAAGGAGATGTCTGGACATATAAGTTTGATGCTATCAACTTCAAGAATCAACTATCAAAAGAACACTTTCTGAATTCAAAAGCATTACATCCTGAAAAGAAGGACGCTCTCAAAAAATTAGTTGACTCAATAAGTGCTGATGATAACCCAATTATAATGGTAATCTATCTTAAGAAACCTTTGAACTAGGGAAAAGTCCGTATCAAAGAGAAAGGGTTTAATAATTAATGATATTTGCAGCAAATTGAGAACGCATCAATTGAAAATAAATAAGCACATTGGTTTTAATCTTTCACTAGATTTTGACTTAGGCTCCATTGCTGTAAAATTACTTCTCACTGCACAGCACAGATTTGATGTACGCATATTGCTTTGTGCTTTTATTTTTTGGATTAATTTATCAGGTTGCAACAATACAGAAGGGATCATTAGAATCAAAGGGGAGGTTGTTGATAATTATACGCAGGAACCAATTCCCTCAAGGAAAGTAATCATTCAGGGATTAGTAGTAATTGATGATAAGCGTGTACCAATAGATGCGGATCAATTTTCTACGGACAGTTCTGGGCATTTCTCATATTCCTTTAAGAAAATAAAAGATGCTTATTCCTACAATTTTTGTTTTGTTGGTGATTCAAACTATGCGTTTAAAGTTAAGGAAATACCTCTCTTTGAACTTGATAGAAATGCAAAAAATCTATCATTTTCATTAAATAAATTGGTAGATCTCACCATAAAAATAAATAGAATTAGTAAAATACCAGTAAGCACGACTCTAATTTTATCCTGGAAAACGGATGGATTTGACGGCAAAACTCTTTATCCATACAAAATCAATAATTATGGAATCTCTGAAAATTCTGATTTAATATGGAAAGGCGAAAACGTCAAATCAACAATTACAACCAAGGTTTTTGAAAACAAAAGGACAACTGTTAAATGTGTAATCTACAAAACCATGAAGATTAAGGAAATCGTTGACACCATAACCTGTAAAAGGGATGTCGTAAATGAGATCTATTTGACATATTAACGGCATGGACAGGACACTTTTATAATTGAAAATATCCTTACTAGACCTAAAACCACACAGTTATCATATATCCTGACAAGTTCGCAGTAAGGTGACAGTTTTAATAATAAACGCACTATAACAACGCTGGTAGGTTTAATTGCCTTCGCCAGCCCGGACAAATCCTTCATCACCCCAAAGCCTATCACAGCAATTTGCACCCACTTATTATACTTTTTGTACCGTGAACAATCCTGCTGCCATGACAAAGTCTATGGGGCTGTCGTCCGACGCGCCGTTGTCATGGTTTTTGCATCGCCATCTTGATACTTTTAT